>JBGSYE010000658.1:0-8116 GCA_041751075.1 Chthoniobacteraceae bacterium | reverse complement strand
GAGGATGCCGCCGGTGCCGAAGGTGGGCGTGGGCAGCGTGTCGCTGAAGAAAAGCTGATCGATGCTGCCGCCGACGAAATAGACGAAGAACCCGAGGCCGAAGACGCCGAAGACGATCGAGGGCACGCCGGCGAGATTGTTCACCGCGATGCGCACGGCGCGGACGAAGAAACCCTGGCGCGCATATTCCCGCAGATAGATCGCGGCGACGATGCCGAAGGGCATGACGGCGACGCTCATGAGCAGCGTCATGACGAAGGTGCCGAAGATCGCGGGGAAGATGCCGCCCTCGGTGTTGGCCTCGCGCGGATCTTCGCTGAGGAAGACCCAGAGGTTGTGTGCGAAGAGGGCGAGTTTGCCGCCGAGGCCGAGGGCGTTCGGGTAGTAGTAATGGACGATCTGTCCTGCGGGCATGGTGCGCTCCTCGCCGGTGAGCAGGCGGTAGCCGAGCGTGGCGTTTGCCTGCTGGGCGCGGAGTTCGGAGGCTTTGGCGGCGAGGACTTCGTACTCCTGTTGCAGCGCGGCGGTGCGTTCATCGAGCGCCGTGATCGCGCCGGTTTGGCCGGTCTTTTCCGCGTTCGCCTTGCGCAGTTTGAGCTTCTGCATCTCGGCGCTGAGGTCGCCGATCTGGCCCTTCTCGATCTTCTGAATCGTGCGCCGCCGCGCATCCGCCTCGCGCACAGTTTCAGCCAGCCGTGCATTGAAGGCGGGATCCGTGGCGGCGATTTTTTCACCGCCCTTCAGTTCGAGAAAGGACGCGAAGCCGATGGCGTCGCCGTATTCGATCCGCTCGATGACGATCGCGTCGCGCGGATACTCCACGCGGCCGATGTCCGCAGCGTTCACATATTTGAAGCTCAACCCATACGCGTCGCGATTGCCGAGGAAGAGCTGCCACTCTTCGCCGATGCGACCGGAGAGCTGCTGCTTCTTCACGATCTCGCCGCCGAGCGCCGACGAATCGTTGATCCCGCTCTTCACGCCATCCTTGAGCGTGATCTGGGCGACGGCACCCGGCCAGAAGACCACCACGCCCTGCGAGACGATGAGCCACAGGAGATACACGACCATGAGCAGCCCGATCGCGAGGCCCATGGAGGTCATCCACACGTACTGCTCGCCTCTGGTGCGGACGACTGAAGATTTTGGCAGCGCGCTCATGGTTCAGCCTGGAGGGACACGCTCCGTCGTGTCCCAAACTTCCGGGGGCGAAGGCGGAGGGATCCGCACTTCCGCCCGCGATGCGTGGGACACAAAGGAGCGTGTCCCTCCAGGGTGTGGCGTCGATGGACTCCGGAAGATCGATTCATCGTCAGACAGTCTTGAAGCGTTCGCGCAGGCGCTGGCGCATGATTTCGGCGGCGGTGTTCACGACGAAGGTCATGAGGAAGAGCATCATCGCGCCGAGGAAAAGCGTGCGGTAGAGCGTGCCGTGGTGCGGCGCTTCGGGCAGCTCGACGGCGATGTTCGCGGAGAGCGTCCTCATGCCGGAGAAGATGTTCATCTCCATGATCGGCGTATTGCCCGTGGCCATGACGACGATCATCGTCTCGCCGATGGCGCGCCCGAGGCCGATCATCACGGCGGAGAAAATGCCCGCGGACGCGGTGGGCAGCACCACATTCACCGCCGTCTGCCAGCGACTCGCGCCGAGGGCGAGGGAGCCGCTGGTCAGTGCGGTCGGCACATTCGAGAGCGCGTCTTCGGTGATCGTGAAAATGAGCGGGATGACGGCGAAACCCATGATGAATCCGACGACGAGCGAATTGCGCTGCTGGTAATCGGCGCCGGTGAAGTGCGGCCACCATAGCCGGAAGTCCGCGATCTTTGCGCCCGTCGTGGGATCGGTGACGGTGAAGAACATGCGCTCGACGACGGGGCCGAGTTCCCAGCCGATCCAGCCTGTGAGGAGGAGGATCGGTACGAAGACGAACAATTCGTAGCCAGGCTGGATGCGCCGCCGCACTTCGTAGCGCAGCCCGGCCCAGAACCACCCGAAACAGAGCGCCGAACCGGGGATGAGCACCGCCATCGTGAGCACCGACGGCACCCGCGTCTCGAGCAGCGGCGCGAGCCAGAGCGCGGCGAGGAAACCGAGCACCACCGAGGGCAGCGAGGCCATGATCTCCATCACTGGCTTCACGTAGCGCTTGAAGCTCGGCTCGAGGAAAAGCGACGTGTAGAGCGCCGCCATGAGCGCGATGGGCAGCGCGAAGAGCAGCGCGTAAAAGGTGCCCTTGAACGTGCCGAAGATGAGCGGTACGAGCGAGAGCTTCGGTTCAAAGTCATCGGTGCCGCCGGTCGATTGCCATTCGTATTTCGGCTCGCTCGCGCCTTCATACCAGAGCTTGCCGAAGAGCGCCTTGAAGCTCGCCTCCGGGTGCGGGTCGTTCAGCCGGTAGAGATGCAGCCGGCTCGCGTCCTCGAGGAAAAGGATGTGGTCATTCTTCCCGGCGATGACGGCGTGGGAGACGCGGAAGGGCAGCGTGTCCTGCCAGCGCACGCTCTCGGTGGTGCTGTAGCGGAGCGACGCGAATTTCCCGCTGCCGATGAGGAAGGACTTGTTGCGCAGGCTGGTCGCGAAGAAGTCCGGCGCGCCGGGCAGCTTCGCGAAAGTCTTGGTGAGATTCCACACGCGCTGATCGCCATCCTTCGGCACGAAGAGACTGAAGACGCGATTTTCACCCGCGGCATTTGTGACCACGAGCGAGACCTCGCCGAGGATGAAATCCATCTCCGCGATCCGCCGCTCGGGGCGATCGGCAAAGGGCTTGAAGGTCTGGCGCACCGCGATCTCGTCGCCTGAGCGGAAGAAGTAATCGATCTCGCCCGCGTCGGTCGCGATGAGCACGCCGTCGGCATTGGAGGTCACGCGGATGTGCGTCGGTTTGCCGCGGAGTTTGCGGGTGAGATTGAAGGCCCCCCCGACCTGGATGCTGCCTTTGCCCATCAGCGTGCGCTTCTCGGTGAGCGTGGCGGCGTGGACTTCGATCTGCCCGCCGACATCGCAGATGACCGCGGCGAGCTTCGTGCCGCCGCCATCGCCGTAGGCGATATGCAGGATCCGCGCGCCCTCCGGGGCGATCGGGTAAAAAGGATCGGCCTTCACGTCTTGGACGACTTGCTGCTGGCCGTCGGTGAAGTTCATCGAGTAGTTCAGATTCACCACCGCGAACCGCCCATCCGCCGTGCCGACGATGACCTTCTGCCCCTGCTGGCTGTAGGCGACCGCGGTGATCTCGCGCTTCTCCGCAAACTCCGGCGCGACCACCTGCGGCGCGCGCGCGCCCGCGGGGTCGATGAAGGTGAGCGTGCCATCCGGCGCGATGAGCACGGGCAGTTCGGACCATTCGTCCACGCCGAGGGATGCGTAGCGCTTTGGCTCGACCGCGATGCTCTTCTCCTCCTTCACCTCCGCCCCGCGGAAGAGCGGGATGATCTGCGAGAGGATGAAGACGAAAATGCCCGCGACCGCCGTGATGACCACCAGCCCGCCGAGCCGGATGAACCACGTCATGAACCGATCGAACGCCAGCGTCGAACGCGCCACGCGGAAACGCGCGGGGACGGTTGGCGGAATCGGTGCGGACATGGTGGACTAAAGTGGAAGCACCAGGCTCCAAACCCCAAGCACCAATGAAGCACGTGTGGTCGTTGAGCTTCGCGAAAATGGGTGCGGTGTTTGCTCACCCGGAGGGTGATCAGAAATTAGCCAGCGGTGCAGCGAGGAACGAGGGCAACCTCCGGACATGCGGAAAGCGGATCGCGCCCCGAAGGCGGCGCCGGAAGTGCGGAGATCGTCTCTTGCGCCACCTTCGGGGCGCGATCGAGTATTCATTTGTTCCGGTGGTTGCGTTCGTGCCTCACTGCACCACCGGCTAATTTCCGCTGTCCCTTCGGGACGACAGAATCCTGCCGTACATTCGATCACACCCCAAAGAAGCACGAAGCATCAAAGACAGGCGCGAGGCTCGATGTTTGGTGCCTGGTGCATGGAGTTTCTGTGGTGCTTGGGGTTTGGAGCTTGGTGTTTTTTCCGCGATTTACTTCGCCACCTTCGCAAGCTCCTCCTCCACGATCTCCGCCGGCAGCGGGAAGTAGCCGTCCTTCACCACGACCTGCTGGCCTTCCTTGCTCTGGATGAATTTGATAAACTCCTGCACCAGCTTGTCCGCCGGCGCGCCGGGCTTCTTGTTGATGTACACATAGAGGAAGCGCGCCATCGGGTAATCGCCGCTCAGGCAGTTCTCGTAATTCGCTTCGACGAACTTCCCACCGTCCTTGGTTGCGAGCGGCACGGTGCGCACTTCGGAGGTCTTGTAGCCGATGCCCGAGTAGCCGATCCCCGCGAGATCGCTGCCGATCCCTTGCACGACGGACGACGAGCCCGGCTGCTCCTTCACCGTCGCCTTGAAGTCGCCCTTCGCGAGCGCGTGTTCCTTGAAGTAGCCGTAGGTGCCCGAGGCGCTGTTGCGCCCGTAGAGCGACATCGCGCGGCTCGCCAGCGGCCCGCTCACACCGACCTCGCCCCAGTTGGTGATATCCTTGCCGCCCGCCTTGAAGGTGCTCGAAAAGATTGAGTCCACCTGCGGCATCGAGAGGCCCGCGATCGGGTTGTCCTTGTGGACGAAGATGGCGAGCGAATCGACCGCCACGCGGATCTCGGTCGGCTTGTAGCCGTATTTCTTTTCAAAGGCGTCGATCTCCGTGTTTTTCATCTCGCGGCTCATCGGCCCGAGCTGCGCGGTGCTTTCGATCAGCGCGGGCGGCGCGGTCGAGGAGCCCTTGCCTTCGATCTGGATGTTCACGTTCGGATACTGCGCCTTGAAGCCTTCGGCCCAGAGGGTCATCAGGTTGTTCAGCGTGTCGGAGCCGATGGAGTTGAGATTGCCGGTCACACCGGATGTTTTTTCGTAAGGCTTGATCGCGGGATCGACGGCTACGACTTCCGCCTGAGCGGAGACGCTGAAGAGGGAGGCGAGCGCGAGAGCGGCGGCGGATTTGAGGGGTGAGGTCATGGAGTGTGTGGGATGTGAGGAGAGGGTTTGTCGAAGGTGAGGCATTCGGATGGCGCGCGGGCAACGATCACATGACACGCGCACCACGCCGGTCGCCGGGGTGTTTTTAGAAGGAAAGGCGCAGGCCGGTCGTCCAGGTCCAGCCATGATACTCGCCGCCGTTGCCGGCGGAGTCTTCCATGTCCACATAGGTCCAGCCGGTCTGCACTTTCAGCCGGTGGCCGCAGAGGTAGTAGTTCATGCCGGCGTAGTATTCGTCGTATTTGTCCCCGCGTCCGGTCGTCGCGAAAGTCTCGTAGCGGCTGAAGCGCACATCATCGGGATCGTGGCTCTCGATGTGCGTGTAGCGGAGGACCGCCTGCAGGCGCTCCGTGATTTTGTAGGAAGGCATGACCACGAAACCCCACGCATCGCTCTGCGTGCCAAAGCCGCTCGCGGCGGTGAAGTCCGTGCCGAGCCCGAATCTGCCGGCGTCGAGTTGGAAAACGAGTGAGCCGATATTTTCAAACGAGCGCGTCGCGGTGCTCTCCGGGTTGCGATCATTGTGGACGTAGTCCACGCGGAGCAGCGCCTTGTCCACGCCGAGCAACTTCCCGAAATCATAGCCGACACTCCCGAGGAAGAAAATGCCCGCATCGAAGTTGCCGAATTCCTTTGTCTCCGTGCCGCCCGAGAATGCGCCGACACTCCATTGCCATGCCTCATGCTTCCCCGAGATGCTGACGCCCGGGATGTACTCCGTCGGGAACCAGAAATTGTTCGCGACGTTGTTGCGGTCGATGGTCAGCAACTCATTCGAAGACGTGCCCCCGTCGAGGGTGAACTTCGCCCCGTGTTTGCCCACCGTGAGCTTGAAGGCCTTATGCGGCTCCCATGCGATGTAGGCGTCGGTGAGCCGCGCGTAAGCGGGCCGTGGATTCTGCAGATCGAAGTCGCCCTCGACGTGGACGGTGAAGTCCTGGAGCACTTTCGCCTTGAACCCGAACCGCGTGCGCCGCACCACCCACTCCTGCTCCGAGCCGAGATCGGAGTCCTGCGAAAACACATCCAGGTGCAACCGCCCGGTGAAGCGGAATTCCTGGAGGAATGCGTTGTCTTTATCGCTGAAGATCACCGGGATGCCCCAGATTTTCTCGCAAAGCGACTCGTGGGTCGTGGCGGGAGGAGGCGTCGATATTGGGCCGGCCAGCGCGGTCGTAGCGATCGCTCCGAGGACGAGGAGGGGCAGAGTGAAACGTGGAGTCATGAACGAATGAGGGTTGGTTGGGTGGGCGTCCGACACGGGGGCGGACCGCGGCGCAAGTAGGCGGCGTAAATGTGACGATTGGATGACGAAAAGGAGACATTCTCGTGAAATGCCCGGGTGGCCGAGAGCGTCGCCGGAGCGCGGCTATTTCCCGAAAGCGCATCGCCGCTACGTCGCTCCGCGGTGGGATTCATGCCACCGGCAGCGCGCGTCGCGCCAAGGTCGCGCGCGGCCTAGGCGGCTGGCCGGGTACTGCCTGCCAGCAACTTGTGAATAACTCCGATGGATTGCCTTGTATTGGAGCCCCTTGTGGCTTGATTATTGCCCCTCTCAATCTTGCGCCAGAACGCAACGTCACCAAGGAAGAGTCATTATGCTCAAACAGGCCGAAATTATCGTTAGGGAGGGCTCTCGTGCTCTCGCTCACTACTTCTTCGATCCGGGAGACTACGTCATCGGCCGGGAGTTGTCCTGCGACATCCTCGTCGATAGTCTCGGAATCTCGCGGAAACACGCGCGACTGACAGTCACGGAGGATCGCCTCATCATCCGGGATCTCGACAGCACCAATGGCACTTACCTGGGGGAAAACCGGGTCGTCGGCGAGCAGGCCGTGCTCTCTGGAAATGCCATCCGGCTCGGGACGGAGGGCAGTGTGGAAGTCCGCCTCATCGACGCGCGGAAAGCACCGGCGGCTCACAACGGCAACGGCACCGGCAATGGCAACGGCAACGGCAACAGAAAGGAAGACACGCGGGTCCGGATGGAGATGCTCGAGCGGGCGCTGGCCGAGGCGCAGAAGGATCGCGATGCCGCGCTCCAGCAGCAGGAGGAGCTCCGCTCGCAAGTGCTGGCCGCGGATCGGGAACTGGCCACGGCGAGAGTAGAGACGGATCTGAGCCGGGCGACCCTCGGAAGACTCACACGGGAAGCGGAGGCTCATGCGGGAGAAATCGAGTCGGCGAAAGCATCCCATCGGGCCGTGGTCGAGGCACACGATCAGGCACTGGCCGAGGTCTATTTCCTGAAAGGCGAACTCGAGGAGCGTGATGCCGACGCCTTGCGGACCCTGGTTCCTGCCAGCGATGTCACGATCGCGCGCGAAGAGCTGGAGCAATTCAGGATTTCGCACGAGAACCAGCGCATGGAGTGGGCGCAGGAGTGCGAGGCACTTTTATCGCGCTTGCAAACTGCAGAGCAGGCGCAGGAGGAGCAGATGCGTGCGACGCAGAGCCAGCTCGCCGCGACAGGGCAGGAAAAGGAAAGCGTGCGCGCCGAGGTCGCCGAAATCCGTGGGACGCTGAACCAGGAAATCGCGGCGCTGCGGAAGGAGAATGAAGGCGCGATCAAAGAGCGCGATGCCGCGCTCGCCGAACTCGCCCGGGAGCGCGAGGCCCGGCAGAGCATCCGCCAGCATGCCGCCGCGGAGATCGAGAAGCTCACCGAGACGCACCGCCGGCAGCTCGAGATGCTCACCGCGGAGCGCGACGAGGCCCTGGCCCGGATCGCAGAGAGCGGCAGCGAGCAGGAGGCCCGGATGGGCGCGTGGATGCAGGAGCGCGAGGAAACCGTGAAGCTGACGCGCGGACGCGAGCGCGAACTCGCCGCCGCCGCGAAGACCATGGAGGCGAATCGCCGCGAGATCGCCGCCCTCACCCAGCAGCGGGATGAGGCCGCACAGGCAAAGTCGGCGCTCGCCGCGGAGATGACGAAGCTCGCCGAGTCGCTCGGTGCGGAGCTGAAAAAACTGTCGGGGGACAGGCAAACCGCGTTCACCGAACGCGACGAGGCAGCGCGCCAACTCGCGGAGCAGGAGGCGGCCAGCAGGAAGCAGCTCGCCGCGCTGCGCCGC
>JBGSYE010000657.1:0-3567 GCA_041751075.1 Chthoniobacteraceae bacterium | reverse complement strand
GTCGCGGCTGCCTTTCCCCGTGAAGGATAAGGGGGAAGATAAGGCGTTCGGGATGGTGCCTTTCCGTGAGGAATTGAACCGGATGATGCTCCAGGTCGCCGACCTACCCGCTGGCAACTACTCGCTGAAGATCGACGGGGCCGCCGTCGGCGCCTACGACGCGAAGGCACTGGCGGCGGGCATCAACCTCGCGGGCAACACCGCCACCCCGCAATACGCCGAGGCGCTCAAACTGCGCGACGGACTGATCGCGGAAAAGCTGCAACTCCAGTCAAATCTGCGCGACCTCAATTCCTTCCGCCTGGACCTGCTCTCGAACGCGAAAACCTATCCGGCCATTCGCGACATCGACTGGAACAACCCCGACGCCGCCGCCGTTATCGCCATCCGCGACAAGCAGGTCGCCGACAAGAATGCCAAGGGCCAGAACACCGGGGCTTATTTCGGCTTCATCACGAGTCAGGGCAGGAAGTTCGTCGGGAAGCTGCCGGAAATGAAGGCGCGCCTCGCCGCCATCCGCAAAGAACTCGCGGCCCTGCCGGAGAGCCGCACCTACAGCTACCGCCTGGAGCCGGTTCACTGACGAACGGGGACACGCCTGAAAATGCGCAATGCGCGTCTGCCCCCACCATTCAATGCCGAGTTGCCGCAGATGTAACGCCATGATGATGATTGCCTTTTACACACGCCAGAGAAGCTGGCTCCAAAACGTCCTTTCCATGCTCGCCGTCGTTTTTCTCCCTCTTCCACTGATGGCCGATCCGATTGACGAAGCTCTTGCTCGATGGTCGAAAGACGATTTCGCGAAACTGCTGCCTTGGGTGGGCGAAATGTATGATCCCGAGAGCGGCGGATTTCACATCAGCCAGCTTGCGAAAAGCACCGGGCTGGCTCCCGATATCCAGTCCACGGCGCAGGCCCTCCAGATTCTGGACCAGGCGGGCGTCGCGAAACGCCCTCCGGCGTTCGACCAGAAGTTGATCGGCTTTTTCCAAAGCCGACAGCGTCCGCCGGGCGATCCCTACGCCGGCTTCTTCATCGATCCGGCGTATGCAAAGGAGATGATCCGCGAGGAGCGGGTGCTGGGGCGCAGCCTGGCCTTTTCCACCGCTTCGCTGGAAAAGCTGGGCGCGGCGCCGCTGTATCCGCTGCCCGGCAGCGCCGGAACGACTGGGGTGAGCCTCCCGCCGCAAGTCCGATCCGAGCAGGCGTGGGAAGACTGGTTGAAGAAAACTCTCGGTAAAATGCCCGGATACCAGGCGATGGACGCGCTTTCGTCGCAGAAGTCCGTGCTTCAATCGGTGTCCGATCCCGCCTACCGCGCGCGGCTGACCGATCTCGCCTGCGATTACGCCGCGCAGCGCCAGGATTCCCAGACCGGCATGTGGGTCGCGCCCGGCGATGCCGCCTTGGACCATGAGGGCCATCGGCTGGCGGTTGATGGCACCTTCAAAGGCGTCCGTTTCTTCACCAGCCTCGGTCGAAAAGTGCCCCTTGCAGACCGCATGCAGGCCGGCACCCTGCTTTGGATTTCCCGGACGGATGCCATGACCGACACGCCGCGATTCGGCAACGCCGCCCGGCTGCTGCGCGACATTTCCAGCGATGTCCCGGCGCTGAAGGAGCCCGATCTTCTGGCGCTGGTGCGCTGGCACGACCGGCTTAGCGATGTTTTCGTCGCGCCCGACGGCGGCCTGCGGCGGAGCACTCTCCCGGCTTACTCGATCCGGCCAAACGACGTGTCTCCTCCGCTCGGGAAGGGCATCGATGCGCATGGCATCGGAGACATGAACGGCACGGCAAACTTGATGGCGGCCCGCCAGGCCGTTCACGAACTGGCCGGACGCAATCCCATGCCACTGCCCGGCGCGGAAGAATTCCTGCGCACGATCGCGCGCAAAGCCGGCCCGTGAGTTGTTTGGATCAATGGCTGGAAGCCAATGCCACGGCAGTTCCTCACTCCGCCGCAGCTTGACCGGGCAACTCGGGCTTGAAACCGTGCGGCCACAACCCCAATGCGCCAGCTATTTTCCACCCTCTCTCCCGACCTGATGCAGCGGCGACTGGCCCATCCCGGCCGGCCCGTTTCACTCGTGCTCGACACCGATACCTACAACGAGGTCGATGACCAGTTCGCGCTCGCGTGGGCGACACGCTCGCCCGAAGCGATGACGCTGGAGGCCATTCACGCCGCGCCTTTTCACAACACCCGCTCCGACGGTCCCGCCGACGGCATGGAAAAAAGCCACGCGGAAATCCTCCGTGTCCTAGGCCGCCTCGGCGAGTCACCCGACGGTCGCGTTTTCCGAGGCTCGACGCGCTATCTGCCCTCGCCGGATGCGCCGGTGGAAAGCGCCGCGGCGCGCGATCTCGTCGCGCGGGCGATGGCGCGCTCCTCCGATGATCCGCCACTTTACGTCGTCGCCATCGGCGGGCCCACCAACGTCGCGTCCGCCATGCTCATGGAGCCGCGCATCATCGAGCGGATCGTCGTGCTGTGGCTCGGCGGTCACGCGCGCACTTTCCCGGCGAATGCCGAGTTCAACCTGCGCCAGGACTTGCCCGCCTCGCAGCTCCTTTTCGACAGCGGCGTGCCGCTGGTCTGGTTCCCGTGTGAGGGCGTGGCCTCGCATCTCGCGACTACGGTGCCCGAGCTGGAGCGCGACCTCGCGGGGCGCTCCGCCATCGGCGACTACCTCGTCGAGATCGTGCAAGGATACGGAAATGATCATTTTGCGTGGGCCAAGGTGATCTGGGATGTCGCGCCGATTGCCTCGCTGGTGAACGAGCGCTGGACTCCGAGCCGCCTCGTGCCCAGCCCGATTCTCGACGACGAAATGCGCTGGCAGGAGGACGCCACCCGCCACGCCATCCGGGAGGTCGTCCACGTCAACCGCAACGCCATCTTCCGCGATCTCTTCACGAAGCTCGGCCGGTGATCGTGCTCCCGCAGAGACGTTGACAACGCGCCCGGACTTGCCACCGCTCGCTCCACGTTCACTCCCATCTCCAATCATGTTTTCATCATTCCTCGCCCGCTCCGCCCTTGCCTTCACCGCCCTCCTCTTGTGCGCGGCGGGCTCATTCGGAGCGCCGGTCGAAGTCGTTCCCTCGGCCCTCAGCGGCGCGACTCAGCCCCAGGTGGCGGTGGGACCAAATGGGGCCATCCACATCGCGTTCGGCAAAGGCGACGACATCTACCATGTGACTTCGAGTGACCGTGGGCGGACTTTTCCCCCACCGACGAAAGTCGCCTCCCTGCCGAAGCTCGGCCTCGGCATGCGACGCGGGCCGAGAATCACAGCGACGGAGACAACTCTCGCGATCTCGGCGGTATCCCTCGCCGACGGAAATCTGCACGCATGGAACTCGACGGACACCGGCGCCACTTGGAAGGCGTCGGGCAAGATCAATGGCGTTGAAAAATCGGCTCGCGAGGGGTTGCATGCCATGGTCGGCAACGGGCGCGGCACGGTCGTCGCCGCCTGGCTTGATCTGCGCGGCAAAGGCACTGAAATGTGGACTGCGACCTCCGGGGATGGCGGGGCGACTTGGGGCGAGAACGTC
>JBGSYE010000656.1:0-2929 GCA_041751075.1 Chthoniobacteraceae bacterium | reverse complement strand
GTGAGGCCGGGCGCGCGCACGATCAGGGGCACACGAATGCCGCCTTCGTAGAGCCAGCCTTTGCCGGCGCGCAGCGGCTCATTCGAGGTCGGACCCATGGCGGCTTTGGTCGAGAGGCCGCCATTGTCGGAGAAAAAGATGACGGTGGTCTGGTCGGCGAGTCCGCTCGATTCGAGCTTCGCGAGCACCATGCCGACGAAGCTATCCAGACCGGCGACTTCGGAACCATAGGCGGGGTCGTTTTGCACGATGCGCGTCTGTCCGTCGCGCTCGGTGCGGGAGTCCGCGGTGCTGCCGGGGAGTTGCGCGGCCTTCGCGCGGAACTTCTCGATGTGATCGGGATACTCGAGGATCGGCGTGTGCGGCTCGTGATAGCCGAGGAACATGAAGAACGGCCGCGCCGCATCGCGCTCATCGAGAAACTTCACCGCCGACTCGCTGAGCTTCTGGCCGGCCTTCCAATCCCTGCCGTGATTGCCGAGATCGCGGTCGGGCACATACACCTCGAAGCCCTGCTCGCCCGGCTCGTAGCCTTCGCCACCGAGATGCCACTTGCCCGCGTAGAAGGTCTGGTAACCGCCCGCCTTCAGCGCCTCGCCGATCGTCACTTCTTCGAGCGCCAGCTCGGTCTTCGTCGGCTTCGTCGCCAGCATGCGGCCCGTGGATGGCAGGCCCGGGATATAATCCGTGACACCCGTGCGCGGCGGCACCTTGCCCGTCATGATGCTGCCGCGGGTAGGCGAACACACCGCGCCCGCCGTGTAAGCCTGAGTGAAGCGCACCCCCTGGCTCGCGAGGCGGTCGAGATTCGGCGTCTCATTGAACGGGCTGCCGTAGCACCCCAGATCCCGCCAGCCGAGATCGTCCGCGAGGATGAAGAGGATGTTTGGCTTCGCGGCGGCGAATGCGGATACGCTGAGCGCCAGCGAGGCGAGGCAGGCGAGGAGATGGGAGGGTTTCATGAGGTTATTGCTTGGGACGCGGAGCGCTGCGACCGCTGGGTTTTGCGGGATCGTAGTCGGGGTTTGGGATCGGGAATTTTGCGCCGACCTGCTTCTGCCAAGCGTGCAGTTCGTCGCGGAGTTTAGCGACGCGCTGCGGTTCCTTCGCGGCGAGATCGTTCTTTTCACCGAGATCCTGCGAGAGGTTGAAAAGTTCCGCGCGCCCATCCTCCTGCCACTCGATGAGTTTCCAATCGCCGCGCCGGATCGCCGCCGCGGGTGCACCGCCTTGATTGCCGTAGTGCGGGTAATGCCAGAAGAGCGCGCGCTCCGGCAGCGTGCCGCCTTTGAAGAGTGGCACGAGGCTCACCCCGTCGAGCGTTTGGCCGGGCTGCGGCTTCCCGCCGGCGGCCTCGAGGAGCGTGGGAAAAATATCCGGGCTGCTCACCGGCGTGCCGACGACGCTGCCCGCCTTCACCACCGCGGGCCAGCGCACGAGGAAAGGCTCGCGGATGCCGCCTTCATACATCCAGCCTTTGCCGGCGCGGAGCGGGAGATTCGAGGTGGGCGAACCTTCGCTGGTCGAGAGGCCGCCGTTGTCGCTGGTGAAGATGACGAGTGTGTTTTCGCGCAGGCCGAGGGCGTCGAGCTTCGCGAGCACTTTGCCGACGGCGAGATCCATCGCCTCGACCATGCCGGCATAGACGGCGTGCTCCTGCACGAGCCGCACATCGCGCGGCGGCTCGGGGGCAAACTTCGCTTTGAGTCCGAGCCGCTCACGTTTCTCCTTGTACTTCTTCTGCAAATCCTCGCGCGCCATCAGCGGCGTGTGGACGGAGTAGAAGGAGAGATAGGCGAAGAATGGACGGTCCTTGTTTGTCTCGATGAATGTCGCCGTCTCGCTCGCGAGGCGATCGGGCAGATGCTCGCCGTCCGGGCCGTCGGGCAGACGCGGGTTGCCGTAGGGAGAGAAGTATTTCTTCCCGCCATACGGGCCGCCTTTGTCGATCCCGCCCATGTTCACGTCGAAGCCCTGATTCTCCGGCCAGAATCCTTCCGGTCCGAGATGCCACTTGCCTGCAAAGAAAGTCGCGTAGCCCGCGGATTTCATCGCCTTGGCGAGCGTCGGCGCGTCCAGCGCGAGCCGGTCGGAGTACGGCGCGGGCAGAGCCTTGGTGTTACGTTTCCAGAGCTCCGGCTTCATCGGCGCGCCGATGTAGTCCGTGATGCCGGTGCGCTGCGGCCACTGTCCCGTCATGAGACTCGCGCGCGTCGGCGAACACACCGGACACGCCGCGTAGGCATCGGTGAAGCGCGCACCGTCTTTTGCGAGCCGATCGAGATTCGGCGTCTCGTAAAACGTGCTGCCGTAGGAGCCGAGATCGCGCTGGCCGAGATCGTCGGCGAGGAAGACGACGACATTCACTGGCGAGGCAGCGTGGCAGACGGCGCCAAGGAACAGAGAGAGAATGCGGATGAGGTGTTTCATGCGTGGGGGTGGCAGTCGGCAGTCTGTGGTCAGTATAGCTGCGCCACTCTCAAATCGGACTACCGATCACAGAATACTGACGAAATTTCCCGATCCGCAATCACCACCTCGACCGTCGTCCCTCGCCCTGGGGCGGAACGCAAGGCGAAGGTGCCTCCGAGCCGCCGGACGCGTTCCTGCATTCCGATGAGGCCAAAGTGTCCGGGCCTGGCGCCGTCCCGCTCTGGATCGAAGCCCGCGCCGTCGTCCGCGATCGTGAGCACCAACTCTCGCTGGCGATAGTCGAGCACGATGTCGATGCGGCGCGCCTGGCCGTGACGGATGGCATTTGCCGTCGCTTCCTGCGAGAGCCGGAGGAGCTCGTGCTCGACCCGGCCCGGGAGCCGCCGGGGCGCGCCTTCCGTGCGGATGTCGATCGTGCGATCGGCCTCGTGCCCGGCCAAGGCGAGCGCGATGGCGTCGCGCAGCGAAGTCGCTTCGAGGGAGCGATCGCGCAGGT
>JBGSYE010000655.1:0-4737 GCA_041751075.1 Chthoniobacteraceae bacterium | reverse complement strand
GGCGAGGGACCGCTCCGGGAATACCTCGGCCGTCACTCCGGCCGCCTGCGCCGCCTCGGTCAGCGGCCTGCCCTCCCGGAGCGCCTGCTCGATCTGCGGGCGCGCCTGCGCGACTTTCGTCGTCAGCATCTCCTGGGCGCTCTCGCTTTTCAGGTCTTCCAAAATTTGTGGGCGGGCCTCCTCGAGCGTGAGCGGGCGGCTCGGCTCCACCTGGGCGAGATGCAGCTGGTAAAATCCGGCAACCCCAGTGAGCGGATTGCTGTGGGGATTTTCTGGCGTGAGCGCGAAGGCGGCCTGCGCCACACCCTGCACCTGCGCCAGCGACTCGGGCGTGGCCAGCATTGCGAAAGGCTCCGTTTTTTGAGGCGTCACGCCCATCTTCGCCGCCTCCTCCGCGAAGGTGGAGCCTTCCTCGGCGATGGCCGCGGAGAAGTCTCCGGCGCGGTCGGCGGCTTTTTGCAGCGCGGCTATCTGCTCCTCGCGCGGAAGCTTTCTCTCATCCTCGCTGAGCGCGAATGCCACGTATTCGACGACGCGCTTTTCCTCCGTCTTGTAAGTTTCCTTGCGCTCCTCGTAGGCCTTCCGCGCGTCCTCGTCGGAAACGCTCACCTGCGCCTCGAGGTCGGCCAGTTTGAACCGCACGACGCCGATGGTGCGCTTGCGATGCGCCTGCCCATATTCATCCCGGAGCCGTTCCTCCGAGTCCGGAGTCGTCGCGGCGAGGACCGCCTGGAGCTGCCGCATGCGCAGCGCGTTCCCCACCACCTCCTCCATCGCCTGATCGGTAAATCCGCGCGGCGCAAGATTGTCGGCCGAGAATTCCTGGAATTTCTGAAAGTCGAACTGGCCGCTGGTTTGAAATTGCGGCATCTGGCGGATTTCAGCCGCGATCTGATCGGGGGTCGGATCGATGCCGAGCGCCTCGGCCTCGTGCTCCAGCACGATGGAGTTGAGGGCAAAGTTCACGCGCGGCTCCACATCGGCCGGGCCGGCCGCGCTGAGGAGCTGGACATGCTCGATGAGCCCCATCTGCGCCGCGAGCTCGTAGCGATTCGCGCGCCGGTCCACCTGCGCCTGAGACACGCCCCGCCCATACATCTGCGCGACATGGCTCTGGCCGATTTTCTCGAACTGCGTGGAGTTGTAGAGCCACACGAACGCGATGATCACGAGGATCGTGATGATGAGCGTCAGGCTTTTTTGGTTTTTGCGAAAGAGATTCGTCATTGGGGCGGAGATTCCGGTGCGGGCGGTGCGGTTCGCGGTTGCTTTCGCGGTGGGTGCTTCCTATCTTGCTGCCTCGCGAATGAAGCTAATAGGCCCCCCGGCTCACCTCCAGCAACTCCTTTTTGCCTGTCTCGGCGCACTTGCGCTCGCGGCTCCGGTGAGCGCTCAGGATGTGATTACTTTCACCGATGGCCGGACGGCCACTGTGAACGTCGTGAGCGTGGAAAATGGGCAGGCGATGTTTGAAATTCCTGGTGGCAGGAGCGGGCACCGCCTGACTTCCATCCGGGAGGTGCAGAAGGCGCCGCCGCCCGGGTTCGCGGCGGCGGTGGCGGCGTATGAAAAAGAGGATTACCGGACGGCGCTTCCCGCGGCCAAGAAGATTGCGAGCCAGTTCAAGGGCCTGCCAACCTCGTGGGCGCGGCAGGCGACGAGTATGATTGGCGACATCCATGCGGCTCAGGGAAACGCTGACAAGGCCATCGCCGCCTACGAGGAATTTCAGAAAGCCTACCCGGGAGGCGGGGGCGGTGTGTCCGATGTGGGTGTGGCGCGTGTGCTCGTGATGAGAAAGGACTTCGCCGAGGCTAAAAAGAAGCTCGAACCCGTGGTGGCGGAGGCACTCCAGCAACGGAGCGCCATAGGTGCCACGGCCCTGGCCTACAGCCAGGCATTTTACCTGATGGGTCAGGTCCAGGAGTCCGAGGGCGAGCTTGTCCCAGCCTTGGAGAACTATTTGCGCACCGCCACGCTTTTTCGGCAGGATCGCGCCGCTGCCGCCGCAGCGCAGGCGAGAGCCGATGCTCTCCGCAAGGCCCACGGCGTCCACGTTCCCTAGCCAATCACTTCCATGAAACTCCGCCTCCGCAAATACCTCCCCCTGTTCCTCACCCTTCTTGTGCTATTTGCCGGTCTCGCGACCGGTCTCGCGCAGGAGGAGGATGTCGTCGAGCCCGAGGCCGCCGAGGGGCACACCATATTGGGAATGATCCTGGCGGGCGGGCCGCTGATCATGGCCATCTGGGTGGCCATCTTGGCAACCTCGATCACGATGGTGACTTTCATCATCCAAAATTTCCTCCAGCTGCGCGTTGACCGCCTCGCGCCGCCCCCCCTGCTGGAGGCGCTGCGCCAGACCATTCATTCCGGGAATTATCAGGAGGCATGGGCGACATGCGCCGCAAACAACAACTACCTCGCCAATGTCGTCAAAGCCGGGCTCGAGCGCCTTGGCCGCGGCAAGGAGGCCGTCAGCGACGCGGTTGCCGACCATGCTCTGCGCGAGGCGCAGATTCTCCGCACTCGGAACAGCTACCTTTCCGTCATCGGCGTCATCTCGCCGATGATCGGCCTCCTCGGAACCGTCATCGGCATGATGAGCGCGTTCCAGACGCTAGCCACGTCCGGCATCGGCGACCCCGGGAAGCTTGCCGGCGCGATCGGCGAGGTGCTCCTGGCCACCGCGAGCGGCCTGTTCATCGCCATCCCCGCGTTCATTTTCTACTACGTCTTCCGCAACCGGTCTCAGATGGTCATCGTTCTGGCGGACGACAAAATCAATCAGCTCCTTCAGGACATCCCCTACGAGGAGCTCGAGGGTGTCCAGGTGGGCGAGACATTCAGCGCCGGAATGGGCGCGCCGGGTGTGGGAGCCGCCGGCGACGCGAGGAAAGTCTCGATGGCGCTGACCACTGCCTGCCCGATCTGCAACAACTCGATCGCTCCAGGCCAGAATCCCTGCCCGCATTGCGGCTCCACGCTTCAGTGGGAGGCCTGAGGCGGCTTTCTAAAAAGTGCATCACGCAAGCCAAACCCAGAAAAAGCAGCGGGAGCGCAAGCTCCCGCCCGAGGAGGAGCCGGAGTTCCAGATCGCTCCGATGATCGACATTCTCCTCGTGCTGCTGGTGTTTTTCATGTCGATCGCATCCACCCAGGTGCTGCAAAAAACCGAGGGCATCAGGCTGCCGGTGGCGGAGAAAGCCAAGGAGCGCAATCCCGATGCAGTTCCGGGCGAGGTGGTCATCAACGTACGGTGGAACGAAATCGGCGGAGCCGGCAGCATTGTCATCGCGCCGACAGAATACGAAAAAGCGGAGGACATCGTGCCACACTTGGATGCAGCGCTTAAAGCGAACGCGATGGTGCGCGTGCTGATCCGGGCCGACAAAGCGGTCCGCTTCGCCTACATGCGCGAGATCATCAAGGCCGTGGCGACTGCCGGAATCAGCAACGTCACTTTTTCAGCAGTGAACAAAGAGGACCTTGGAGCCGTCACGCCGGCTGGCTAGGGTTTGCATCCCACCCCATTCTTTAACTTCCGATGGCATCCATAGGCTCCGAAGACGGCGACGTAGGCTTTCAGATCGCACCGATGGTCGATGTGGTTTTCGTGCTCATGCTTTTTTTCATGGCGAGCGCGGGCTCGATCGTCGTGGAGAAGGAGCTGAGCATCAAGCTGCCCGGCACCCCGCGCGAGGCGATGGGCGCGCCGCCAATTCCCATCAACATCCAGATCGATCCCGACGGGACGGTGAACATGAACAACACGGTGTATGCGCAGGCGGCTTCCCGGGACTTGAGCGGGCTGGAGGCAAAGCTCACCGACTTGGTCGCCGCGGGGAGCGAGGATAATCCGGATCCGGTCATTATCGCGCCAGACGCGGACTCCACGCACGAGCGGGTGATCGACGTGCTGAACGTTGCCGCGGCGGCTGGCGTGACGAATCTCAGTTTCAAATAATACGCTGATCGGGAGCGGGCGCCCCGCCGCGCAATCCTTTGCAACCACGCCGCCTGAGTGGTAGTTAATACAACCATGAACACGCTCGCTGCTCTCACTAATCTCTTCGGCGGCCCGGATCTCTTCCTGATACTGCTGATCGTGCTGGTGCTTTTCGGCGCAAAGAAGCTCCCGGAACTCGCGCGGGGAATGGGTGAGGCGATCAAGGAATTCAGCAAGGCGAAGAACGAATTCGACCGCGAGCTGACCCGGCCGATCGACGAGCCGAAAATCCAGCCAGCCCCCGAGGCGCAGGTCCATCGCACTGTCGCCCAAGACGAAAAGCCTGCGGACAAACCTGTCGTTTGATCAGGCGGAGAACTCGCGTTCTGTTCAGGATGCGCGCCGCGTTTTTCTCATGATCCCCGGCGCCAGGCGCTCTGCGCTGCTGCGATGGCCTGCGGCTGCTCTTGCCGCGCTCGCGCTCTCACTTGGCTGCCTGCAGGCGGCGGAGGACGTCGTTTTCGCGGCATACAATGTGAGGAACTATCTTCGCATGGACCGCTTTGACGGCCAGTCGCGGCAGAAGGCCGCGCCAAAGCCGGAGGCTGAGATCAAGGCTTTGGTGCAGGTCATCAAGGAGATCGACCCCGACATTCTCGGCGTCTGTGAGATGGGAAAGCCCGAGGACTTCGAGGACTTCAAGCGGCGTCTTGCCGAGGCGGGCCTTGGTTACAAGCATTTCGAACATGTGCAGGCCGCGGATCCAGAGCGGCATCTCGCGCTGCTCA
>JBGSYE010000654.1:0-3269 GCA_041751075.1 Chthoniobacteraceae bacterium | reverse complement strand
CGCGAGCAGTCCGGTGATGTCGAAGGCCCCCGACTTGACCACATCGGCCCGCATGTTGGCATTCACAAAAGAGATCTGCTGCAGCTCCATTTCCGCCAGGTTCCAGCCGAAGGTTTGCGCGTTCGCGAAGACTTGCCGCGTGTCTTCCTCGAAGGCCACAAAGATGCCCGGCGTCTTGTATCGCGTGGCGGCGCTGACCAGAATCTGCAGGGCCAGCACGGTCTTCCCGCACCCCGGTCCCCCCATGAATAACGTGGTGCGAGAGAGCGGCAGCCCACCGCCGGTGATGTCGTCAAAGCCTTCGATCCCGGTGGAGAATTTCTCCAGCATTTCGTCGCGTCCTTCGCGAGTCATGCCGACTTGGTCGTCCCGATGCTCGGGGTGAACCTGCCTGTCGGTCTTGGGCCGGTGATGTTTTGATGATGAAGGGACGTGATTCATGGCGGTAGCTTTCTCCATGATCGGACTCCGACCCCGCTCTGGCCAATACCTCTCCATCCCGCACCTGATAGCCGAGAGCTATGCGCGATCCGGCTCTTCGTCGATTTGAAGCAGGCTACCCACCATCGTCACGTCCCGAAAAATCGCATCAGCGGGCCAACGAGGCCCACGATCAAAGCGGTGGCGATGAGCCCGATGATAATTCCAACGGCAGCCAAATTGCGGGTGGTGATCTCTCCAGAGGCATAGGCAATCGCATTGGGCGGCGTGCTCACCGGCAGCGCCATCGACATGCTGGCGGCGAGTGCGATGCTGACGGCGGCGAGCACGGGGGAACCGGTGCCAGCGGTGGAGATGCCGATCGGCAGCAAGAGGTTTGCGGCGGCCGTGTTGGACATAAAAGTGCCGAGGACCACGGTGGTGAGGACGAGCGAGGCGAGCAGCCACGGACCGCCGCTGTCGGCGGGGAGTTCCCGCACGAGCAGGCCGTCGAGGCCGGTCATCTGCATGCCAGCGCCGAGCGCGATGCCCCCACCGATGAGGATGAGGATATTCCACGGGAGACGGTTCAGATCGTCGCGGTTCAGGATGCCCGGTGCCGTCAGCGCGATGGCTGGGAGCAAGGCGACGACCGGCGTCGGCAGCCCATGCCAATGCTCGCTGAGCCAGAGGAGCACGGTCAGGACGAACACGCCCACCACGTAGGCTCCGCGTCCGCTGAGGCGGTGCCGCACGAGTGCCAGACACAGAGTAGTGGAGCGCGGCGGGAAGAGCCGCCAGAGCAGCCACCACGCGCATACGATCAGCAGGGCCATGAGTGGCACGCCCACGAGCATCCAGTCGAGAAAGCCCACGGGATGGCCGGCCTGGCGCAGGAAGCCGACCGCCACGGCATTCGGTGGCGAGGCGATGGGCGTGCCGAGACCCCCGAGGTTGGCTCCCACGCACACGGCGAGTGTGAGCGCCTTGCGGAAAGGTTCGCCGGGCGGCAACTGCGCCACGATCGGAGCGACGAGCGCAATCATCATGGCTGCGGTGGCTGTGTTGCTCATCCACATGGAGAAGACCGCCGTCACGCCGAGGACACCGAGCAACAGCGTCCTGGCGCGTTTCTCAAAAGGCGCGAGCAGCAGGGACGACACTGCGCGATCGACGCCCTCCTTCGCCGCCGCCTGCGCGAGCAGAAATCCGCCGAAGAAAAGGAGCAGAACCGGATCGGCTGCCGCGTGAATGATCTGCTGATAATCCGGCGCGCTTTTTCCGGCGAAGCCGAAGCCCGGCCAGCCGCCGGGATTGGCGAGGAACACGATCTCCAGAGCGATGACGAGGAGCGCTGTCGCGAAGAGCGGAAGCGCTTCCGTGGCCCACAAGGTCGCGGCGAGCACGAAAATCCCGGCCATGAAGATCGCCTCGCGCGGCCACGCGGAGAGCGCGCGTAACAGGAGGATCGTAACCACGGCGGCAACCAATGCCGCGGCGAGAAGAACATGATTGGGAATGCTCTTTCTCACCGAAGATGTGGGCGCGGAGTTCATCTTACGTCGAGGAGGGATGCGGAGGTGGGAATGTTTCCGCTGGCTTCAAAGGTCGTGAATCACCTTCGGCGGAAAGGCGGCGCGCAGGGCGTTCAGCACGGCCAGAACGTCGATGATTTCCTGGGCGATGGCGCCGTTCACCGGACTGAGATGGCCGGTGGCGGCGAAGACCATGCCGATCACGCTGAGCGCCATGCCACCCACCGCGCTTTGCAGCGCGATGATCCGCATCCGGCGGCTGATATGCATGAACTCGTCCACCTTTTTGAGCGAGTTATCCATGACTACCACACCAGCGGCTTCCGCAGTTACGTCGCTGTTTTGGCCGATCGCCATGCCGACCGTGGCGGCCATCATCGCCGGCGCGTCATTGATGCCGTCGCCGACGTAGAGCGTTTTCGCTTTCACTGTTTCTTCTCGGACCAGCGCGAGTTTTTGCTCAGGGCTTTGCTGCGCGAAAATCTCGGTGATGCCGACCTGCTCGGCGAGGTATCGCACTTCCGATTCCCGATCTCCGGAGACGATCATCACGCGGTCGAAGTGGTGTTTCGGTCCGAGGTGGGTTACGAACGAGCGACTCTCCGCGCGCGGCGCATCGCGGAAGCGCAAGGCCGCCGCGTAGTTCCCGTCGATCACCACCACGCATTCGAGTCCACCAGCGACTGGCGGGAGCAACTCGGCACCGGCGACATTCTGCGCGATCAATTTATTCCGACTGGTGACCTGCAACTCATGGCCGGAAACGGTGCCGTGCAATCCGTGACCCGGCTCCTCACCGACCTCGGTGGCTTCCGGGAGCGTGATCCCCGATTCCTTCGCCGCAGCAAGAATGGCCCGGGCCAACGGGTGCTTCGAGTAACGCTCCAAACTCGCCACGAGGGTTAGCACTTCCTTTTGCTCGAAGCCGGGCGCGATCAGTTGTTCGGTCAGCTTCGGCTCGCCGTAGGTCAGCGTCCCGGTCTTGTCGAAGATTGCGGTGCGACATCCGGCGATTTGTTCCAGGACGACGGGCGTCTTGACGATGATGGCCCGGCGCGCGCAGAGGGAAATCGAACCGATGATCGCGATGGGAATCGCGATCAGCAGCGGGCATGGCGTGGCGATGACCAATACCGCCAGGAACCGAATCGATTCACCGCTGAGCGCCCACGCCAACGCCGCGACCATGAGTGCCACAGGAGTGTAGATGGAGCCGAGTTGATCGCCCAGCCGCTGCAACTGCGGACGCTTGCTCTCCGACTCGCGCATTACCTCCATGATCTTCGCGTAGCGCGAATCGGCGGCGAGTTGCGT
>JBGSYE010000653.1:0-4962 GCA_041751075.1 Chthoniobacteraceae bacterium | reverse complement strand
CCCGCCGTACTCTTCGAGTTCGGCGCGCAGCGCGGCGATGATCTGCTCCTGCGGGTCCGCATCGACGGTGGGTTCTTCAAGGTTGAGCATGAGTAAGATCGGGGCTCGATTCCCAACCTGCACAGCCCGGCGCGTGCCACGACATGGCAGAAACCCGCTACCCACGCGTCCGCAGAGTCTCGCGCGCTGCGGCGAGCGCCATGAGCCCGAGGGCGAGCAGGGTGGACGAGGGCTCGGGAACGGGCACCACTTCTCCGGGCCCGGTGAAGTAAGGACTGAAACCCGCGCCGATCTCGGTCTGGCCGCTGTCGCTGTAAAAGCGAATCTGCGAAAGTTGGCCGCTCGTCAGGCCTGAATTGTTCGTGCCGAAATGGAGATGGTCCACGCCAGAGGTCCAATTCCAGACACTCAACGTGCCGCTCCAGCTCTGCGCGGCGCTCGCCTGAAAGCGCAGTCGTTGAGTTTCCAGCGAGTCGCCGAAGTCGATGATCGAACTGGCGCTCAAGGTCAGCGTGCCGAGGTCTTCGTCCAGCCCTTCATTGGCTCCGCGTGCGATGGTGCCGCCGGCGAGCGTGATCGCCGCTGAATTACTCACCTGATCGTCGCCCGTTACCGCGCCCAGCAGGAGAGTGCCTCCTGCATTCACGGTCACCGACTCCGTATGGGTCAGCCGGCCGGAGAGGCCGAGATCCAGCACGCCTTCATTGACAGTCGTGGCGCCGGTGAAACTATGGCTGCCGTTCAGGGTCCAGGTACCTTCCCCGCCCTTCACCAGCGCCGTCGTGTTTGCGTTATCCGCCAGCGAATTGCCGAGGGTGTAAGTCTCCCCGGCTTGCCCGGAGAGCGTGAAAGTCTGGACTCCCGACACCGGAGCGGACTGGAGGATGTTGCCGGTGCTGATCGGACCCCCGCTTGTTTCATATGTCCAATCCTTGACCAATGCGCTCGCGGTATTGGCGGTGAAGACCACGCGCATCCACCCGTAGTACGGCCCAGCGTTGCCGTTGGTGGTGAAACGGAAGCCGAGATAACCTTCGCTGCCGGGCTGGAACTGGTCCGCGCCCGGTCCGAGGTGCTCGTTGCCGGGATTGCCCGAGCCACCAAAGCCCGAAGAATACGTGAGGCTGCCGGAGATTAACGTGCCACCCTCCAGATTCAGGATCCGGTCGAGATTGCCCGTTCCATCGCGCACAGGCTGGAAGGCCGCGCTGTTGGCGACGCCCGCGCCGCCGAAGAAGGGATTCAAATCCCAACCCGCAAAGGCCGTGCTGCTCGTCGCGCCCGTGTCGATATCGAGATAGATGCCGGTGAAACCGGTCGGGATCGTGATGTCTTCCAGTCCGCTGTAGATGATCGCTGCGCGAGCGCCGGTCACCGACGCGAAGAGGGCGACCGCTGCGGCCGATAAGTTCCTGAGGTGTGGGAGGAGATACATCATAGCTGATTGAGTGGCTTCGCGTCTTACGGCCCCGTGACCATCACGCGGAAGAATTGCGCCTTTCGCCCGGTGCTGAGGAAGAAGGGATACGGCACCGTCACCGCGTCGATCAGCGCATCGGAGGCGATCACCGTAGGTGTCGCGGCGCTGTTCTCCCAGCTACCGTCGCTCATATCCGCGCTGAACTGCACCGTGTAAGTCAGCCCGGCAGCGAGGTAATCGCGTCGCCGGCCAAAGAGCGCCCGATAGTCCACACCGTATTGCGTGTTCTGCAGCCATACCGTCGGAGTTCCGCGCTGCACGATCGTCGCGCCGGAGACCATGGTCGCGCCGCTCTGAGCCACCGTGGGATCCGTGCCAAAGGCAAACTCGAGCAGGTTGTTGAAGAGATCGCCATCGGGATCGGCGGTATCCGCCGCGTTGCCCGTGTTGAGCGTGGTGCCGAAGTTTTGCTGCCGCCAGGATTCCAGCGGCGTATTCACCGTGAAGCTCTGCGTCAACTCGGTCACGTTATTCAGCGCATCATAGATCCGCCCCTTCAAAGTATGTGCGCCGGGGGTCGCCGGGCTGGTGGTGTTCCGAGAGGCGTCAGTCCCCTGCGCGGATACTACAAAGCCATCGATCAGCACCGCATAACTCAGCGGCGAGCGCGGATCGGTCCAGTCGGCAAACGTCACACTCAGTGCCGTGCCTGGATCGAAGGGCGAGACGGGCGAGAGCGTCATCGTGCCGCCGGTGGGGCCGGTCTTGTCCACCACTACACTGCTGGCGTCCGTCGTGGCCGTCACGGGGGCGCCGATATTACCCGCGAGATCGGTGGCCGTGATGGAGAAGGCGGCGGTGCCTTCCGCTGTGCCCGCGCCCACGGTGACACTGGCTGTCCAGGCGTTGCCGCTCGGATTCGCCACCGTTGCGGCGACTCCGAGCAGCGTTACCATTGGCGTCTGGATCGGTTCACTGGCGGTGAAACTTACCGCGACGATATCACCGAGTTTCGCCCAGGCGGCATTGGCATTATTGCTTGCGATGCTCACCGGGCTGAATGTCGGTGGCGCGCCATCGAAGGCGTTGTTCGTCGTTACACCGGTGCAGTTCGTCTGGAGGAGGGGCGTGACGCCGGGCTGCACGTCGCGGTTGTTTGCGATCAGGATGTTGTCGCTGTAGTGCAAGTCCACGATGCGATTGCCGGGGCTGGGCGCGGGGAAGTCGGTCTTGGGCTGGGCAAAGGTGTTGCCGATGATCTCGACGCCGACGCAGTTCATGAGCCGCACCGCGGCGCGGCGCCACAGGTCGAAGGTGTTGCCGAGGATGCGAATGCCGGTGAACTCGCGCCCGGTGGTGACGTAGTTGTCCCCCACGGTCCCGCCGTTGTTCTTGATCTTGTGCAGTGAGATCGAGGGATAAACCGGGCCAGCCGTGATGCTCGCAGTCGTGACGGCGTTGAAGTCGTTCCCACATTCGGAGAACCCATTCCGCACGATCAGCAGGTTGGACGGGAACAGACCTCCCACGAATCCGCCAAGTTCGTTGGAGACCTTGATCGCGCTAGCCGAGAGACCGGCGAAGGTGTTGTCGGCGATGAGCGAGTGGCTCGCCTTCACATAGACGCCGAACCTCCGGGAATTGAGAAACTGGTTGTTCACAAGAACGCCGGAGGAACTCAGCGATTCGTTGTAGAGGAACGTGGAGGACTGCGAGAGGCCGGTTTGTGGCGGGGTGCCATTGCCGGGTGGTGCGGGCGTGACGATGCCGGGAATGGTCGCACTGAGCACCAGCACCTGGGTCGTTGTGTTGACGCTGACGACTGTCGCCCCGCCGAAGACAGTGCCGTCCGCCGGGTTCATGCAACGGAGCTGGTCCCCGACCGAAAAATCCACGGTGGCAAATTTGGCCGTCGAGGTGCCGGTGAAAAGGGCGACCTTGTAAGCCTTGGGATCGCCGCCGACGTTCGTTTCCAGGATGACGTAGGGCAGGTTCTGAAAATTGGCGAGGTCATCCATCAGGCCCTCGAAGGTGCAGCCTTCAATCCATGGTGCGATGCGGTTGCGATTCTGAAGCACGCCGTCGGCATCCGTGCTTTTGGAGCGGCCCGCCTTGATGCGCACCTGGCAGTTCACCACGCCGAGTAATTGATTGTAGGAACCCGGGAAATTGGCGGCTACGCCAGCGTAATTGGTGATGCCGAGGAAGGTGACTTGGCTGCACTCCACGGGATTGAACAGCCCTCCATTGTAGCGTGCCTGCTGGACCCAGAGATCCCCGGGCTGGATCGTCGCGGCAGTTCCGTTGCTCACGTTCAGGGGGATTCGGAACCGGGCGGGGAAGCCGGCAACCTGAGTGACGGTGCCGGTATCGTAGGAAGAATGGCTGTTGTCGCGCAGACGGCCGGGGTGATTGCGGTCGATCACGACGCCCCAGCGGGTAGGCGCGGCGGCGAACCCTGGGCTGGTGATCGGATCAGGGAATCCCGCGCGCAGGTCGATCACGACGTTATTGTTGCCTGTCCCGCTGGTGCTGTTCACCGAGACCACATCCCCTTCGGTCCACGGCAGCGGGTCGTAGTCCACCGTGAAGCCCTGCACGATGCAGTTGGTGCAACGGAAGAGCCGCAAAAAGCCGAGCGTCGGATTCGTGACCAAAATCTCCGCGCCATTGCCATTGACCCACACGTTCGTCGCCCCGCTCAGCAGCACTGCGCACCCGCTGCCGGGCGGAGGGCCGCCCGAGGCCTCGCTGATCCGGGAGTCGATGATGTATCGGCCCGGCTCGAAGCGTAGCTCCACGCTCTTGCCGGGCGTCTGCGCCAGGGTTTTCGCCGCCGTCAGCGCGCTCTGGATGCCGGCGGAATCGTCCAGTGCATCGTTCGCGATGGCGCCGTAGGCAGACACGAAAAGGGTGTCGGTGACGGGGAGCGTGAGGATGGGCCTGGGCCGCGGGATCACATCGACGCTGAAGTCATCCACCGAAAATGCCGCGGGCAGTCCCGCATTCGGCGAAAACTCGACCACCGCGTGATCCGTGGGCACCGCGCCCGGGGTGTGGGCCACCGGAACATCGGTGAAGACCGCCGCGCCGCCGAAGGTCAGCGACATCGTATCGCTGTGAGCGTTGTAGGTCAGGACCACCTCCACCGGGCCGCCGCCGTAGCTCACGGTGTGGGTATTCGCGGAATTGGTGCCCGATCCGCCATAGAGCTTGATGAGCCCGGTGCCGTGAACTTTCACCCAGGGCCCGGACTGATCCGCTGCGAGTGAGTGAACGCCGTCTGCCAGACCGAAGCCGATCCAGTTCGCATCGCCCACCGGCATCTCGATCGTCGCCGTCATCGTGATGACCGCAAACGGACTCGTCGGCAGCAGCCGCGCCACCGCCAATCGCTCGGCCGTTTGATCCGGGCTCACCAACCTGCCATCGCCGGAAAGCCAGAGCGCCGTGCCGCCGGAAGCACTCGCCCATCCGTTGCGGTTGAGATCCACTTCCAACGGACTGGATGTGACCGCACCCGCCGCTCCGTCGAAATTGTC
>JBGSYE010000652.1:0-5080 GCA_041751075.1 Chthoniobacteraceae bacterium | reverse complement strand
CCCGCCACCCTCGCTCTACTACCTCGCAGGAGCTTTCAGCTTCTCGATCAGGTAATCCTGCGCGCTGTGGTGCTTTGCATCCGGCGCTCCGGGATAGAAGAGTTCGCACTCGACTCCGGCGGCCTTGCAGCGCTCCTGCAGCTTCACTCCGAAGTTCGCGGTGTGAGTCGGATCTTTCTGCTCCTGACCGAGCGCGGGCGGTGTGGAGTAGCTCATGTAAATCGGCGGATCGTCGGCAGTGACGAGCGCGTAGGGCGAATACTCAGCGATCCACGGCAGGATCGTGTCGCGCTTGGCGAGGAATTCCGCGAACTGCGAGTCGCGCTTCGCCGGGTCGGCCATGAAGCCAAAGGCGTGGCCGCCGTAGCGGCTGTTCGGTGTCCAATCCTTCATCTGCTGCGGATCGAGCGTGGTCTGCGCGCCGGTGACGGCGGCGCACCACAGGCGGGTCGATTCCCGCGCGACCGGGTCGGCGCTCTTGGGATCGGCAAGATCGGGATGGAAGGCGAGCCACAGCGACGAGCACGCGCCCGCGGACCCGCCGCTCGCGCCGATTCGCGCCTTGTCGATATTCCACTCGGCGGCCTTGCTGCGGACGAGTTGCAGCGCGCGAGCCGCGTCGTGCAGCGGGCCTTTCACCGGCGGCACGACCTCGTCCGCGGTGGCCTCGGGAATGAAACGATACTCGACCGAGGCGACGGAGATGCCGGCCTTGAGCATCTCCGGCAGCATCGCGGTGAGTCCGCTGAGGCGGCCACCGCCCATCCAGCCGCCGCCGTGGATGAAGAGCAGCACCGGCGTGGGTTTGTCAGACTCGGCTTTCCAGAAATGCAGCACCTGTTTCGGATGCGGGCCGTAGGCCACATCGTAGTGCGTGGGATTCGGGATCGGTGGATTGGCCGCGAGGAATTTCTTCGCCTCGTCGGTGCCGATCTCGCGCACGAAGATATTCCGCCAGCGGATCTCGCCGCCATGGGTCTGGAGCATGATCGGCCCCTTTGCCGGCAGCGGCTGGGTCTTGTCCCAGAAGTTCTCCATCACCGCGCCTTCCACCACGACGCGGCCATTGAGCGTGACCCAGGTGCGCGCGCCGATCTGGCGGATGCGCAGCGCGTTCCATTCGCCGAAGGGCTTGTCCACGACCATGAGCGGATCTCGCCCCAGTGTCCTCGGCGTGTTGTTGAAGAGTCCGCCGGAGCCTTTGTTCGGATGGCGATCCGGCTTCTTCGGATCGTCGGCTTGGGCGATGTCCCAGATTTGCACCTGCGGATTGCCGCGCAGATACACGCCGCTGTCGGCGCCTGCGACCGTCTTGTATTCGATGTGCAACTCGATGTCGCCGAACTCCTCGTCCGTCGTCGCGTAAGGCCCGGTGCCGACATTCACGAGCTCGCCCTTCTCCACCCGCCAGTGTTCCGGGAATTCGGCGCGTTGCTGTTTCAGATTCGCCTCGCGTTTTTCGCCTTCGAGTTTCGCGCCTGGGTGCGGATTCAGCCCGTGCCAGCCCGAGAGATCCTTTCCATTGAAGATGGCGCGAAAGCCTTTCGGCGGCGCTGGATCCGCAGCATGCAACGCCGCGAGTGACGTGAGGAGGAGAATGGAAATGGCGGTGGGGAATCGCATGTCGTGCAGACCTGCATTGGGGCGGGCTCTTAGCTGCAACGATGCAGTCCCGATTCATTTCGTGCCCGCCTCGCTCCGGGCTCGCAGGGCGCGCAAACATCGCGCACATTGCCGGCAACCGATGAATTCCGACCGCATCTCCGATGTCTTCCGCGAAAACTTTTCCAAGTTTGACGAGCTGGGTGCATCGCTCTCGGTGTGGCAGGACGGACGCGAAATCGTGAGCGTCGCCGAGGGCTTCCGCGACCGGCAGAAGACCATCCCGTGGGGCGTGGAGACGCCCGTCCTTTTCTGGTCGGCCACGAAAGGCCTCGCGGCGGCATGTCTGCTCCACGCGATGCAGGAGCACAACATCGGCCTCGAGCGCCGGGTGGCGGAGTTTTGGCCGGAGTTTGCCGCGGCGGGAAAGGGAACCATCACGCTCGGAGATCTCCTCTCGCATCGCGCGGGGCTCCCGGCGCTGACGACGGAGGTGTCGGTGCTGGACCACGACGCGGTGGTGCGCGCGCTGGCCCATGAGGAGCCGCACTGGATGCCCGGCGACGGGCACGGTTATCATCCACGCACTTTTGGATTCCTGATCGACGAGGCGCTGCGGCAGATCACGGGCCGAGTGCTGCAGGACTACTGGCGCGAGTATTTCGCACAACCGCTCGACCTCGATGTCTGGATCGGCGTACCGCCGGAGATGATCGAGAAAGTGGCGCCGGTTTTTCCGACGACGAACGCGCTGCCGGACGAGGATCTTTTCTACAAAGCGTTTCTCCAGGCCGGCTCTTTCACGGCGCGGGCGTTCGGTTCTCCGCGCGGGCTGCACAGCGTCGCGGCGATGAATGCGGCGGAGGCTCGCACCGCGTCCTTTCCCGCTTTCGGCGGAGTCGGCACGGCGCAGTCGCTGGCGAAATTTTACGGGATGCTCGCCTGCGGTGGAGAACTGGGCGGCCGACGTTTCTTCAAACCCGCGACGATCGCGCAGATGACGACCACCCTGTCCCAGGGCTTCGATCGCGTGCTGCTCATCGACACGGCCTTCTCCGCGGGCTTCATGCGCGACCCCGTGCGGCCCGATGGCATCAAGGAGCGCGCTATCTTCGGACCCGCGCTGCTCGCCTTCGGCCATCCGGGTGCGGGCGGCAGTCATGCCTTTGCGGACCCGGAGCGCCGCATCGGCTTTGCCTACGTGATGAATCAGATGGAACCCGGCATCCTGCCGCACGCGAAATCCCTCCGCCTCGTCGAAGCGCTCTATGCCTGAAGCGCACGCCGCTACATTCACCGTGCGCACGCGCGGGCAGGGCACTTACGAGATCACCGACGAAGTCGCGCGCATCGTCCAGGCCAGCGGCGTGACCACCGGCACGGCGACTGTCTTCATCCAGCACACCAGCGCGAGTCTCATCATTTTCGAAAATGCCGACCCATCCGCGCGGACGGATCTGCACGCATTCTTCGCGCGCCTCGTGCCGGAGGATCAGGACTACTTCGTGCATACCGCTGAGGGTTCGGATGACATGCCATCGCACCTCCGCATGGTCCTCACTCGCACCAGTGAAGTAATCCCGGTGATGCACGGGCGCATGGCGCTCGGAACGTGGCAGGGCATCTTTCTCTTCGAACATCGCCGCGCGCCGCACACGCGGACGATAGTGGTCTCCGTGGTCGGCAGCTGAGAGAGACGGCGTGAGCGAAAGACTTCAACGCTCCGGTTCGTCCCGGTGTCGAAGATCTTGTGAATGTGCGGTGCCATGCACCGTCAGAAGCAGTGAACCATTCACACCATGAAAAATGCACTCCTCGCCGCTCTCACTCTCATCGGCCTCTCAGCCTTCGCCCCGCGCGCGGAAGCTGGTGGCTTTCACCGCGTTTCCGATCGGCAGGACCGATGCGACCGGTCGGTTTATTCCCGAAGCCGGAGCAGCCACCGTTATTACGCGCCCACTTATTACCGGAGCCGGCCAGACTATTCCACCTACCGTCGTCCGACCTATGTCCGCGACAACTGTTACTCCTCGCGTCGAGGGTACTCCTCCTCGGGCCCGCGTTTCTCGATCAGCTTCGGGTTTTAAGTCCCGCAAATCCCGGCGGCGCCGCATCGCGCGCCGGGTACCGCCGCCCCAACACCCGCAGCGGGCGCTGTTTTCGCCAGAGTAGGCCTGGCGGGTTTGTTCGGAATCCCGGCTCGCCCACAAGCCGCCGGGAGGGTACAATCCCTCCCGTGTTTCGTCTCCTGCTCGTTTTTGTCCTTTCCATCGCCAGCGGCGATTTCGGATTCGCCGACGAGTCACCGAGACCGGCGATGGCGGATGGCGAGCCCGCACCGGGGCGTCTGGCGCGACAAATCGCGGAGGAATACCGCGGGACCGCGGTGCATCACGCGCTTTACCTTCCGGTCAATTGGGAACGCGGGCGGACTTATCCCGTGATCGTCGAATACGCTCCAAATGCGTGGCAGGAATCTCCAGGCACCGTGGCCGGGTGCAGGCTCGGCTACGCACTGAGTGGCGGACGCGATTTTCTCTGGCTCGTGCTGCCGTATGTCGATCCGGTGCAGAAGGAGAACGTTACCAAATGGTGGGGCGACGAGGACGCTACCGCGCGCTATTGCCTGACGAATCTGAGGCGCGTCTGCGAGCGTTACGGCGGCGATCCGAATGCGGTGATTCTCTGCGGATTTTCGCGCGGGGCGATCGCGTGCGGCTATCTCGGCCTGCGCGATGAGACGATCGCTGACGTGTGGCTCGCCTTTTATCCGCACAGCCACATCGATGGCGGACGGTTCACCGCGGCAGGAGCGCGCGAACGGCTCGCCCGCACGCGCGGACGCGCGACGTTCATCACCTATGGCAGCGAAGACTCCGGCAGATCGGAGAGTCCGAAGGGGGCGCGCATCCTGCGGGAGTTGGGATTTCCGGTCACCGAGCGCGAAGTGCCAGGTATCGCGCACACGGATCGCTTTCTCGACGACGACTCACCGATTCGCCGCGAGCTGCGTGCGTGGCTGGCCGGCGTGATCGAAAAGAGGCCCGGCACCTTTGCGGTGCGAGGGCGCGTGTGCGATGCGGACGGCCGCGGTCTCGGGGGAGTCCGCGTGCAGTGCGGGCCATGGCACTGGGCGACGACGGGTGCGAATGGCGGCTACGAGATTCGCGCGCTGGTCCCAGGCCGCCGCGCGCTCACGGCGGAGCAGGAAGGGAGGCGCTTTTCGCCCGCGGCAATGGAGATCGAAATCCGCGATCGCGATGTGGATGCGGGCGTCATGCAGCGCCAGTAGCCGTGCTCAGCGGGCGACGATCGCGAGGTAGTTCCGCACGTCTTTGAACTCGCGCAGGTAGAATGGCCGCGCGCCTCGCACCCAGAGCCCGGTCGAGGATCCGCCGTCGAGATTCAGCGCGCGTGTGATTTTCCCGCCGGGAAAATACTCCTCGGTCCCGAGCGTCGCCGCCATTCCGGCGAGCGT
>JBGSYE010000651.1:0-3705 GCA_041751075.1 Chthoniobacteraceae bacterium | reverse complement strand
ATTCTCGGCATCGGCAAAGGTCACGGGCCCGGTGCCGGAGGTGTAGTGCGTGCCGGCGATCGCGGAGACGTTCGTCGTTGTCCCGGTCACGGTGGCCGGACCGTGACCTCCGCCGAAGCGGTTCACCACGAGCTGCGCGACCCCGCTTGCCCGGCTCACCTTGAGGCGCGGACTTGTCAGATCGATGAAGCCCCCGACGATGTCGGCCGCGGCCTCCCCGGAGGCCAGCGAGTCTCCGCCGGCACCGATGGCCACGACGCGGTAATAATACACGTTGCCATTCAAGAACGATCCCTGGTCGTTGAAACTGGTCTCACCGGCCCCGACGGTGCCGCGGACGGTGAAGGCGTTGACCGCATTCACCCGGCGCTCGATGCGGAAGCCGGTCTCGTCCGAGGAGTTGTCCGTCCACGTCAGAGCGACCTGCGTGGAGGAGACTGGCTGGGCGCTGAGATCGCCCGGGCCGAAAGGCGCGGGCGTCGCGGCGGCGCTCACGGTCACGGTGGCGAGCGCGCCCTGGCTGAGATTCTGATAAGTACCGCCGGGCACCGTCTCGCGTTTCAGCGTGCGGACCATGTAGCGATAGGTGAGTCCGGCGCTGGCGCTGGAGTCCGTGAAGCCGGGAGCGGCGAGCGGTGTGGCGGTGAGGCGCGTGAAAGCGCCCGCCGGATTCGCGGCCCGGTACACATGGTAGCCGAGCAGATCCGTTTCGGCGGAGGCGTCCCAGCGCAGCGACACGCCGCCGCCGCCCGTGGTCGCGGCGAAGTGGCGCGGCGGCTCGACCATGTGCAGGCGCAGCGAGGGATCGCCCATGAACCCATTGTGCACGCCGCGTGCGGAGCCGTTGGCGGGGGTGTAGTTGGCGCTCGAGTTGTTCATCGAGAGCCGCGCCGCGTAGCCGATATTTTCCCCCATGCCGGCCGGATGCAGGAACCAGTTCGGACGGCCGGACCAGTAGCAGGTGAGCCCGAGCGAGTCGCCGGAGGCCGTGCCGGCGAGCGGTGCCCGCAGGAAGTTGTTCGTCGAGTCCCAGTCGCCAAAGTAGCTGCCGAAGAGCGAGGTGAAGACGACGCGGCTCGGCCTGCGGCCAAAGTCCGCGGTCGTGCCCACCGAGCTGGCGCTGGTGAAGCTCCCGCCGCCATTGCCGTAGCCGAAGAGGTAGGTGTTGTTCGTCGCCTGCGCGAACCAGCCTCCGCTCGCCGGGGTATCCACCAGCGGCCCCACGCAACTGAAGGCCATCGCCCATCCGCTCGAGGCGAAGCTTTCGCTGCCGAAGACTCCAAACCCGTCGCGGAGGATCGAGCGCCGCGGCACCTCCGCGTATGCGCCGAGCTTGTGCCGGAAGTCATGGGCCTTGCGCAGGTAGCGCCGGAGCAGCGTCGTCTCGCTCACCGCCGCCGTGGGCGCCTGCGTCATCGCGGAGAGATCGACTCGTCCGATCTGGAGTTCGAGACCATTTCCCGGCAGCGTGCTTTGATCGAATTTTCCATCGCCTGGAACATTCTGCGTGCGCGCCGGCGACGCGGTCGAGCTGGTCACCGTCGCATCCGTCCAGGCGCCATCCATGTCGCCGTAGTAGCCGTCCGCCGACCAGGCGCCGGAGTGATTGCCATGGCCGTCGGGCGCGATATTGCCGGAGTACGGCACCGGCACATGGCCAAGGATGTAAACCGTTTTCACCTTCGCCGGATCGGCGGTGTAGGCGGCCTGGATCAGCGCCTTCACAAATGGCGGCGTCTCCGTGCGCGGGACGACGATGGTCTGCACCGTCCAGCCATCGCCCGCGAGATCCTCCTGCACCTGCGCGATCTCCGGCGCGAGCGGCGTGGACATGGTGTCATCCACCACCAGCAGCAGCTTGCCGCGATCTTCGATGAATGGGAGATCGGCGCCGGCGCTCAGGTAGCCGTGCGGCACCGAAGGCGAGAGGCCGGTGTATTGCCGACGCACCCAGTATTCGTACTCCACGCCGGGCACGGCGGTCGGATCGGCATAGCTGGCGTCCGTGGTGGCCAGCGGAGTGATCACCGCAGTCGGGGCAGTCCAGACCGCGGCCCCTTTGGCGCGGCGATAGATCGTTTGCGCCGTCACCGCCGCCTGCTGCCGCTGCGCCCAGTTGAGGGTGATGTGCGGGACGCTCGGCGACACGGTCGCGGCGATCTGGACCGCAAAGTCCTCCGTCGTCTGCGCCTGAGAAACTGTCGCCGCGCCGCCGACGAGCGCGGCGATTGCGAAGAGCCGGCAAACGGAGGGGAGGAGCGTGAGGGGACGGCTCATGAGAAGGAGGGGGAATCGAGCAGCGCGGGAAGCCGGGCCATGCACGAACGAATGGGAGTGTGCCCGAGGTGCGGCCTCCGGGCAACCCTTCATTCCCGGTCGCGAGTGACGCCGGCGGGGAGCGTGCCCGGCCCTCGCGGCTTGCACTGGGAGAGGCGCGCTGGGAAGGTCGGCACCATGATTCCCCCCGCTCATGTCATGAAATTGCCGCTCCTCCTCCGACTCGCCGCCTGCCTCTTCACTACGGCTCTCCCGCTCCTGGCGCAGGAGACTTACCTCCACTTTCCCGCCCAGGACGGTCCGGGCAAAGGGAAGAAGATCGTGCTGCTCGCAGGCGACGAGGAGTACCGCTCCGAGGAGGCGCTGCCGATGCTCGGCAAGATCTTCAGCCAGCGCCACGGCTTCGATTGCACGGTGCTCTTCTCCGCGGACGCGGATGGGACGATCAAGCCAGGCGCGGGCGAACTGCTCACGCATCCCGAGGCGCTCGATTCCGCGGAGGCCATCGTGATGTCGCTGCGGTTCCGGCATTGGGATGACGACGCGATGAAGCGCTTTGAGGCGGCACTGCTGCGCGGAGTGCCGATCGTCGCGCTGCGGACCTCGACCCATGCCTTCAATTTCAAACCCGATAGCCCGTGGGCGAAGTACAGCTACAACGCGAAAGCGCCGTGGGTCGGCGGCTTCGGACGCCAGGTGCTCGGCGAGACGTGGGTCGCGCATCACGGGAAGCACAAGATCGAAGGCGCGCGGGGGATCGTCGCGGCCGAGGCCAAGGGCAGTCCGCTCCTGCGCGGGGTGCATGAGGTTTTCGCCGAGAGCGATGTCTATACGGCGGCGCCGCCCGCGGATGCGCAGGTGCTGATGCTCGGCGAAGTCACCACGACGCTCGATCCGACAAGCGCTGCGGTGGAGGGGCAGAAGAATGAGCCACGGCAGCCGATCGCCTGGACGCGGGAGTACCAGAACGAGGCCGGCAAAGTGAACCGCATCTTCACCACGACGATGGGCGCGGCTTGCGATCTCGATAATGAAGGGCTGCGCCGTCTCGTCGTGAACGGCGTCTTCTGGAGCCTCGGTCTCGAGGTGCCGGAAAATGCGAACGTCGAGCCCGTGGATCCGTATGGGCCATCGTTCTTCGGCTTCGGAGGTGAGCGCAAGGGCATGAAGGTCGCGGACCTCGGTTTGGGCAAAGCACTCCCGCCTCCGCCGCCGTAGGCTCTCGTCTGCTGCGGTTGCGGTGAAGGAATCACCGCAGTCCAGAGCCTGCGGCTCCACAGCCGAGCATCGCACAGAGCGCGCCGTGCAACCACCAGCGCGCCCGCCATTCCACGGCGCAGGCGCGCCGGAAATGCTCGCGGGCAATCCCGGGATCGCTCCGCCAGCGCAAGCGAGCCGCCGCGGCCCACGCCTCGGCGGTGAGTCGCC
>JBGSYE010000650.1:0-4224 GCA_041751075.1 Chthoniobacteraceae bacterium | reverse complement strand
ACTACTTGCAGACCGCGATCGAGTGGGGCTTCTGCGGCGCGGCGGTGTGGGCGGTGCTTTTCTTTTGGGGGCTCGGGCGCTGCTTCGCGTGCTGCCAGCTGATGGCGCTGCCGATCCCCGGCAAACCGCGCGTGCAGACGCGCGACCGCCTGGTGTACTTTTGCGCCGGGCTCTCGCTGGCCGGCGTGGCCATCCATGCGCTCGTGGATTTCCCCCTCCAAATCGCGTCCCTCCAGCTCTACGTGGCGACCTTCCTCGGCCTGGGCTGGACCGCCTCAAAGCCTCGCGAAGCCGCGCACCCGGCGCGCAGCGTGGAAGTCGAAAGCGCGCCGGCCTGAAGCGGTTTCAAGAGGGGCGGCGCGTTGGGTCATGGTCGCGAGCGGAGCCCTGGAGGGACATGCTCCGTCATGTCCCAAACTTCCGCGGGCGCAGGCGGTCGGCCGCCTCCGCCCATTTGATTGGGGACACGACGGAGCGTGTCCCTCCAGGCCATTTACGGCCGGGCGGCGAAAGTCGAGGTAGCACGGCGGGCGGACGAGTGGCTCGCGTTCGATGAGCGTGCAGGCCGCTTCGAAGCAACTCAGAAACTCGTGGCCGAGGCCGGGCCGCTCGCCTTCGTCGGAAGGCGGCGTGGAAATCCTGCGCCACCGGGCCGATGTGCGGCGTGGCGGTGTCGGCCTTGAAATTCCAACGGGTGATCGGCAGGGCGGCGACCTGCTCCAGCATCTTTCTCGGATCCACGGGCGCGAAGTTCTCCTTCGCGTCGCGGTCGCTCGTCGGGATGAAGCTTTTGCCGAAGATGTCGCCGTCCGTTTCGATTCGGAGCCGGGCCTGCTGACCACTCGGAGCCCCATTCTGCAAGACCGTCCACTCTCCTGATGATTGTGGCTTGACCGGGAGATTCCAGAGAACGACGAGGCCGAATGAGAGGCCCCTTCTTTCCTCCAACGAGAATTTTCCGCTCGAAGCCGGGGATTTCATCGGGCTGCATCGCGTGCGGCCCGCGCACCCCGGCATCGTCGTCGGCAGAGAAGCGTTGCGAGGTGAAAGCCGGGATGGCACTGTCCGGGGCATGACCACGAAGATGATCGAGCAGGAACTCGCTGACCTGAAAGAGCGGGTAGGTGAATTGGAAGGGAAGGTCGGACAAAAACCGCAGGACGCTGGGAAAGAAATCGTCGGTGCAGCCAAGGATGACGATCTCTTCGAAGAGGCGATGCGACTGGGCGCGGAATGGCGGGCAGAGGCGAATCGGGAAGGCAGATAGCCGAGTGTTTGCCGTCCTCGATACGAATCACTTCGCCGAGATGGCGCATGACTCGGTGCGCGGGGCAGCGCTGCAGCGGCGGTTGTCGGCGAACGAGGCGCAAATCTTCACGACGATCGTCACCGCGCAGGAAGCTTTTCAAGGCTGGTTCACTTTCATCAACCGCCAGCCTGCGGGCCGTGACCAGATGCGTGGATACGCGCAGTTCCAGCACAGTATCGTGCTGCTGATGAAACTGACCCTCCTGCCCTTCGATGCAGAGGCCGCAAACCACTTTCACCGCTTGCAGAGCGGGCGGGTGCGCATTGGCACGATGGATTGAAGATCGCCTCGATCTGCCTCGCGCACCACGCCACGCTGCTCACGCGCAACCTCGTGGACTTCGAGAAGGTGCCCGGCTTGCGCGTGTAGAACTGGCTGGATTGATTGGAAACGAGCGTCCCGGCCTGCAACTCGTTTCTTCGAGTGCGCGGCCCGCGAACGCCTGTCGGCAGACCCGCGCGGCTTCACAGCGCGAGGGTGCCGTCGCCGTCCCAATCGACGAGCCAGTCGCTGCGGATGTCGAGCACGCCGCGGAATTCGGCGGCGGCGGGGCGCGCGCCGCTCCTTGGGGCCTCACGATGTGAGGCGCGAACTCACGCCTATGGGAGTTAAACCAAACCTCATTCCCATGAAATCCCATCACGTCCCACTGCCGCACGAGTCGTCCGTTCCGTTCATCACCGATGGCGGGCTCGAAACCACACTCGTCTTCCACGAGCACATCGACCTGCCGTGCTTCGCTGCCTTCCCGCTGCTGAGGACGCAGGACGGACGCGAAATTCTGCGGAAATACTACCGCACGTATGCGGAGCTCGCCGTCCGCCATGAGGTGGGCTTCGTGCTCGAAAGCCTCGGCTGGCGTGCCAATCCCGACTGGGCGGAAAAGCTCGGCTATTCCCCGGCGGAACTCGACGCCGCCAATCGCGATGGCATCCGGCTGATGCAGGAAATCCGCGACGCATATCAAACGCCGAGCACGCCGATGGTCATCAGCGGGGCGATCGGGCCGCGCGGCGATGGCTACAAAGTCGGCACGGCGATGGACCCGGCGGAAGCCGCGCGGTATCACGCGCCGCAGATTCGCGTGTATCGCGACGCGGGGGCCGATCTCGTTTCCGCCTTCACGCTGAACTACGTGGAGGAGGCGCTCGGCATCGCCAATGCCGCGGCGGTGCTGGAAATCCCGTTGGTGATCTCGTTCACCACCGAGACGGATGGCCGGCTGCCGAGCGGCCAGACTTTGCGCGAGGCGATCGAAACCGTGGACCGGAGGGCGGCGCGCGCGCCGGTCTATTACATGATCAATTGCGCGCATCCCACGCACTTCGTGCAGGCACTGCCCGCCGGCGCTTCGTGGCTCTCCCGCATCGGTGGACTGCGCGCGAACGCCTCCTGCCGCAGCCACGCCGAGCTCGATGAAAGCCCCGATCTCGACGTGGGAAATCCCGCCGAACTCGCCGCGCAATACCGCGAACTCCGGCGCTTGCTGCCGCGGCTGAATGTGCTCGGCGGCTGCTGCGGCACCGATCACCGCCACCTCGAAGCCATCTGCGAATGCTGCCTCGCGCCCGCCGCGGCGACCGCCTGACACCCGCCGAAAACCATCAACCGATCTCCATGCCATGAACGCCACCGCCACTCTCCCGAAGCCACGCGCCGAAACCGCGCCGCCTCCTCTCCATCGCCTCGCCATCGTCATCCGCGACGATGCCTTCGACCGTCTGCTCACCCCGCTCACCTTCGCGTGGGAAATGGGACGCGCGGGTGTCGAGGTCGATGTGCTCTTCGTGCTCTGGGCCGTCCGCGTGCTCACGCCGGAGGGCGCTCGGCAGGTGAAGATCGACCCGCGCTACGCCGATCGCGAAGCCTGGCTGCGCGAACGTCTCCAGCGCGACGGCGATCCGCTCGAGATTCACGATTTCCTCAAGCTGCTGAAATCGACCGGCCACGTCCGCCTCCACGGCTGCCGTCTCGCGGCGCAGACCTTCGACGTGAAGCCGGACGATCTACTGCCGGAAGCGGAGGGCATCATCGATCCCGGCGAGTTCCTGCGCGCCATCGCCGCCCGCGCGGACCAGGTGCAGTATTTCTAGAGCGAGCGGCGATGCGGACCGACCCAGACGCTTCTCCCCTGCAAACCTGCGGGGTCCGCGCCCGTTGGTCACGCATCGAGCGAGTCGAGTGCATGGGCGATTTTCTCTCGAAACCAAGGTGCGCAGGCCCGGGTCGCGGACTCAATTCTTCGCGCTGGATGAGGTCCGAGCGAAGCATCTCCGCGACGTAGCGAAGATCTTTTTCCCGCGCCGCGTCGAGTTTCACCACCGCGAGATCGAGCGCGCTGAGACACCAGCCGACGACGCCGGCTGGCGACTCGAGGCGGACGAGTCTGTCCTCCCAATCCGGGAGGGCCGTGAGGAGGGTCCACCTGCCGACGCCCTCGACATAGAAGCCATGTTCGTCCTCGAAAGTGCTGCCGGCACCGCATCGGGCGGCGATGGCGGCATTGATCTCCGCGCTTTCGCGAGCGCGCGGAAACAAGTCGATGTCCGCCGACATGAGCAAGGACGGTGGTGGCGTCGCACAAGGTCCGACGATGGAAACCGCGCCCACGACGACAAACTCCGCCTCGCCCGTGACCTCCGCGCAGGTGTCGAGCGCCAGGAGCAAGTCAGCTCTCGAAAGCTCGCGCAATGACGGCCTGCCTTTCCGCTTCGGTAAAGAAAGGTGGCTGGATGAAGGGCATCGAGGAACGAAGCCGCTGTGCTTCATCGCCCTCGGCCGTGAGCAAACCGGCGATCTCCGCAGGCGTGCGCGCGTGGATGATGCGCTCCCATTCGGCAAACGCCGCATCGCGACCGGTGCCGACACTGCGCCCGCGCCAGCGGGTGAGCCGGGCCGCACCTTCGCGGACGCGC
>JBGSYE010000649.1:0-3584 GCA_041751075.1 Chthoniobacteraceae bacterium | reverse complement strand
CCGTCCGGTCGCCGAACTGCTCGTGCGCCTCGGCCTGGACCTGCCCAGCGCCCCGAAAATCGTGCAAAATGTAGTGGAGAAAAACGGCCTCTAAACAACGCAACGCGTTGCAAATCGATAAAACGATCCCGGATGCTGACGAACTTGGGCTACGTCTGAAGCCAGCGCTCCCAAGCCAGAGTCGGTTTCGATGGGCGCATCTCCATCGGCTCTCAGCGCCCCGTCCTTTGATCGCACGCAATCGTCCGGGTTTGAATGCACCACCACATGTTGAGTGTTGAGGGTTGAGCGTTGGATGTTGGATGTTTCCGCGCCGAAGCGTACAAGCACCCCGATGAAGCGCGCGATCTACCCCGGCAGTTTCGATCCCGTCACCCACGGGCACCTCGACGTGATCCAGCGCGCGGTGCGGATTTTCGACGAAGTCATCGTCGCGGTCGCCTTCAACGAACAGAAGAGCGGTTTCTTTTCCGTCGATGAGCGCGTCACCTTTCTCCACGACGCCGTGCAGGGGATCGCGAATGTGCGTGTCGCGCGCTTCGACGGGCTGCTCGTGGAGTTTGCCCGCGCGGAGGCCGCGAACGCTGTGATCCGCGGGCTGCGCGCGGTGAGCGACTTCGAGTTTGAATTCCAGATGGCGCTGATGAACCGGAAGCTCGACTCGCACATCGAGGCGATCTTCCTCATGCCGCGCGAAGATTACGTGTATCTCAGTTCGCGGATCGTCCGCGAGATCGCACGGCATGGTGGAAATGTGGACGCCTTTGTGCCAGCTTCCGTGGCGAAAGCTTTTCAAAAAAGATTCAGCGCTTGAGCCATCGGTCCCATCGGTCGCACGGGCTGGGACTCGTGGGACCGATGGGACCAATGCCAAAACCGGAGCGAGACCACTATGAAAGTCCACGTCAACCAGATCCCACCCGAAGGGCTCCACATCGAAGGCACGGAAAGCGCCAAAGTGCTCGACCTGCGCGATCCCCTGGCCCGGCCCGCCGGCGACATCCACTACGCGCTCGACGTCGGCCTGAGCGACGGCGGCCTCTTTGCCACCGGGCGCATCGGCCTGGACCTCGACCTGCAATGCGTCGCCTGCCTCGAGACCTTCCGCTACCCGCTGGAGGTGCCCGATTTCGCCTGCCAGGTCGAACTCACGGGCGCCGAGGCAGTGGACTTGACAGAGCCAGTGCGGGAAGACACTTTGCTCGCCCTTCCGCCCCATCCGCACTGCGACTGGAACGGCAAGAGAGTCTGCAAAGGCGCGCCGGTCCCCGCAAATATGGGCCCTGCGGCCGTGCAGACCCTCGAGTCCGAAGCCGAGCAAACCAAAGTAGTGTGGGGCGCGCTGGACCAGCTCAAACTGAAATAACGATACCGATATGGGAGTTCCAAAACGCAAGATGTCCAAAATGCGGCTGCGCACGCGCAAAGCCGCCAACCGCTGGCATGCGCCCCTGCTCAACAAGTGCGGCCAGTGCGGCAGCACCGTGCCGTCGCACATCGTCTGCCCTTCGTGCGGCTACTACAAAGGCCGCCAGGTGCTGACGATCGAGACGTAGCCACCCACCCGCATTCGGTCGCCGAAGCTTCGAAAGATGAAAGTCGCCGACATCCAGGAAATCGTCGAAAGGGAGCCCTTTCGGCCGTTCTCGTTACGGTTGAACAATGGCGCGCAATATACCTTCGAGTCGGAGCGGGAATTGGGAGCAACGCAAGATTACGGGATGGTATTTTACTTTGGCCCGCGAGGTGGTGCCGTGCGCATCGATACCGAGAGCGTCGTGGAGATCATTGAGGCGAATTAAGCATCGGGGGTCCGAACCTCGATGAATATCGCGCTGGACGCCATGGGCCACGACGAGGGTCCAACGTCCCTCGTCGCCGGGGCCGCGCTTGCCCTCCGCGAGTTTCCGGACATCGACCGGCTTTTCCTCACCGGCGATCTTGCCCGGCTCGAGGCCGGGTTGAAAAAGATCGCGTGCAACGATCGCCGCATCGAAATTGTCCACTCCACGCAGGTCGTCGAGATGGCCGACAGCGCGGTGGATGCCGTGCGGCGGAAACGCGACTCCTCGATCAGCCGCGCCGTCGATCTCGTGAAAGACGGCAAAGCCGAAGCCGTAGTCAGCGCCGGCCACACCGGCGCCGCCGTCGCCGCGAGCACCATCAAGCTGCGCACGCTCCCCGGCATCGATCGCCCGGGCATCGCCGCTACCATGCCCACCGAGACGAATCTCTTCGTCCTCATCGACGCCGGCGCAAATACCGACCCGACCCCGGCGCAGATGCTGCAAAACGCCATCATGGGCGGCGTGTATTCCAAGCACGTCCTCGGCTACGAGAGTCCCCGGGTCGGCCTCATGTCGATCGGCGCGGAGGAGGAAAAGGGCACCGACTTCACCCGCGAGACCTTCGAATTGCTCAAGTCCAGCGGCCTGAACTTTCGCGGCAATATCGAGGGCCACGACCTCTTCGGAGATCCGGTGGAAGTGGTCGTCGCCGACGGCTTCACTGGCAACATCGTGCTCAAGACGAGCGAAGCGCTGGCGCACGCGATCTTCGCATGGCTGAAACACGAGATCTACCGGAGCCCCATCACCAAGCTTGGCGGACTCCTCGCCAGGCCCGCGTTTCGCACGATCAAGAAAAAGACCAGCGCCGACGAATACGGCGGCATGCCGCTGCTCGGTGTGAATGGCACCTGCATCATCGCCCACGGCGGCAGCTCCCCGGTCGCGGTGAAAAATGCGATCCGCATGGCGTGCGAAGCGATCCGCCACCAGGTAAATCCGCACATCGTCGAAGCGATTCGGGGGGCGAAGTTGAGGGTTGCGAGTTGAGTGTTAAGTGGCGGTTTCTACGGAAGCATGGCGCGCAGTCTTGCCGGGTCACTCAACACCCAACCCTCAACTCTTCTAGTGTCTCGACGGGAATCCTTGCTACCTTCCCGCGCACCATGCCCAGCCCGTCCGAAAGCCTGATCATCGCCGGTCGCGAAATCCGTTCGCGGCTCTTCCTCGGGACGGGAAAATTTTCCTCTAATGAAGAGATGGCGATGGCGCTCGAGGCGAGCGGTTGCGAGATCGTCACCGTGGCGCTGCGGCGCGCTGATCTTTCGGGCAAGCGCGATCCCTTCGCCAATATCCTCGAATTCATCGACCCGCAGAAATATCTGTTACTGCCCAATACCAGCGGGGCAATGAACGCCGAAGAAGCCGTCCGCCTCGCGCGGCTCGCCGTCGCCGCCGGGCTTCCGAATTGGGTGAAACTCGAGATTCATCCCGACCCGCGCTATCTCCTCCCCGATCCGATCGAGACGCTCAAGGCCGCCGAGCAGCTCGTGAAAGAGGGCTTCGTCGTGCTGCCCTACATCAACGCCGATCCCGTGCTCGCCAAACGTCTCGAAGATGCCGGCACCGCGACGGTGATGCCGCTTGGCTCGCCCATCGGCAGCAATCGCGGCCTCGAGACCCGCGCGCAACTCGCGATCATCATCGAGCAGGCCACCGTCCCGGTGGTCGTCGATGCCGGAATCGGCGCGCCGAGTCAGGCGGCGGAAGCTTTGGACATGGGCGCGGACGCAGTGC
>JBGSYE010000648.1:0-3967 GCA_041751075.1 Chthoniobacteraceae bacterium | reverse complement strand
CGCTCGCGACCGTGCCCATCGATGACCAGCGTGGGTGCGCCGCGATAATACTCCGGCATATTGGCGTCCCACTTTTCCTCGGGATATTGCATGGCGACCTTGGTCTTCCCTTGAAGCATCCGCTTGAGATGATTGAAGGTGATCATCAAGCCGGCGACGATGGACGGGAGATAGATCTTTTCCTTCCAGGTAAGCTGCGGGCGCGGGACGACGTAAGAGGCCATTTAGCGATTAGGATTTTGCATTTAGCATGTGCACCGCTCTGCGGTTTCCATCCGACGCCGAAGGCGCATTCTTCCAAATGCTAAATGCTAGATGATACATGTTAAGTGAAGGCCAGGATGCCCGCGACGATGAAGATGTTCACGAGGGCGATCTCGAAGAGATAGAGCCAGCCGAGCTTCATGAGCTGGTCGTAACGGAAGCGCGGCAACGTCCAGCGGACCCAGATGAAGAAGAGCAGGAGCAGGCTCACCTTTCCGAAGAAGACGGTGATATTCACCAGGCCCCAAATCCAGCCGGGGACGGCGTGGAGCACCGACCAGCCGATGGCATTTGCGCCATCGGGGATGAGGGGCAGGTGCCAGCCGCCGAGGAAGAGCACGACGATGAGCGCGCTGCCGGCGATCATCGCGGTGTATTCGCCGAGGAAGAAGAGGGCAAACTTCATCGAGGAATACTCGGTGTGGTAACCGGCCACCAATTCGGTCTCGGACTCGGGGAGATCGAAGGGGAGACGATTCGTTTCCGCAAACATCGAGATGGTGAAGGTGATGAAGGCGATGATGAGCGGAATCCAGAGGAGGATGTCGCGAACGTTGATTCCGCCATCGGTGAAGGGCGCGAGCAGCCAGCCGTGATTCACCTGGTAATCGACGATGCCACTGAGCCGGGTCGAGCCGCAGACGAGCAGGACGGGCACGGCGCTCAGGCCCATGCACAGCTCGTAGCTGATCATCTGCGACGTGCTGCGGATGCCTCCGAGGAAGGGATACTTGGAGTTCGACGACCAGCCGGCGAGGACGATGCCATAGACGCCGACGCTCGAGATCGCGAACATGAAGAGGAGCCCCACATTGATGTCCGCGACGACCATCGGCACTCCAAGGAACGTGCTGCCAAACGGGATCGCCGCGAGAGTGACGAGCGCGGGCATCATCGCGAGACACGGTGCAAGCCAGAAGTAGATGGTATTGACGTGCCGTGGGACGAAATCCTCCTTGAGCAGAAACTTCACGGCATCCGCGACGGGCTGGCCGAGTCCGCCTAGAAAAGGCGAGAAGTCCTTCTTGAAGCCGAGGAGGGTGAGTGGGAAGCCGGTGCGATTTGGCCCGATGCGATCTTGAATGAGCGCCGATACCCGTCGCTCAGCATAGACGGTGTAACTCACCATCGGCAGCACTACGAGGAAGACCAGAAAGATCGTCTTGCCGAGCGAAGTGCTGACGAGAAACCAGAAGTCGTAGGAGGTAAGAAAGTCCATCACTTCGCTTCGGACGGTTGCTTGGGCTCGCTGATCAATTCCAAGCCGAGATCGCCGATTTTGCTGAGGCTCAAGTCCGCGAACTCCTTCACGTCACCCGCCATCGCCTTGAAGACGTCCTCGATCATCGCGATGCCATTCGTGCCGCTGACGGCCAGGATGAGATCGCGCAGGATTTCCCAATCGTCATGCGCGGTGCCGGGTGGATTGACGGCTTTGTTCAGGCGCTGGAGGCGGCCTTTGAGATTGATCATCGATCCACGCTTTTCGACCCACGCGCTGGCCGGAAAGAGCACCGTGGCGTGCGGCGTCGTGGCGTTGGGCAGGATGTCGAGCGCGATGATGGCATCGAGCTTTTTGAGGTCGGCTTCGGTGAGGCCCGCCTTGGTGAGATCTTCGCCGAGGGTGACGACGGTCTTGATCCTGCCGGCGCGGATGCCCTCGGCGAGGTGCGGCAGGCGGGAGCCCGGTTTGTCGCTGGCGAGGCCGAGCAGTTTTGCCCCGGTCGTATTCGGATTTCGGTCGGCGGCGATGAGCAGGCCGTCGGGCTCGTCTAGGCGCGGGAGAATGTCGTGCTGGCCGGTAATCTTGAGGGCGGTGGCTAGGCGCTTCGCGAGGAAGAGTTCCTCATTGGTCGCGCGCCCCGAGGCCACGAGCCACACCTGTTCGCTGGTGTGCGCTTTCAGGATCTCCGCGGCGATGGCAGTTGCCGTGCGCCAATCCACAGCCTGGCCCTTGACCATCGGTGTCTTCAGGCGTCGCTCGTCGCCGACGTATTTGAAATTCAGGCGGTGTGAATCGGGGAGCCAGCAGCCATTCACGGCGTCATTGTCGCGCGGGGTGATGCGGTAGATCACGTTTTCGCGCGAGCCGATGGTGATGTTCGAGCCGGTGCCGCAATTCACGTCGATGGTCGGCGTCTCGCGCAGAAACCACACGCGCATCTTAAAGCGGAAATCCGTCGAAGTCAGCGCGCCGACCGGGCAGATATCGACGGTGTTGAGCGAGTAGTTGTTGTCGAGGGCGCGATCCGGGTGGCAGGCGATGGAGTTGAAGCTGCCGCGCTCGACGATGCCGAGCACGTCGTCGTCGGCGACCTCCTTCATGAAGCGGATGCAGCGGGTGCAAAGGATGCAGCGCTCGGCGTCGAGGGTGACCCGTGGGCCGAGTTCCACGGCCTTCGGCTTCTTGACCTTGTGTTCGAGAAAGTGCGACTCGGCGTTGCCATACTCGACGGAGAATTCCTGGAGCTTGCACTCGCCGGCCTGGTCGCAGATCGGGCAGTCGAGCGGGTGATTGATGAGCAGGAATTCCATCACTCCCTTGCGGCTTTCCTGGACCATCGGCGAATCGGTCCGCACGCCCATGCCTTCGCTCACGTCCTGGGCACATGAAATCTGCGGGCGCGGAATCCACGCGATCTCGGGCTTGCCATCCGCGCCGAGCACCGGCTTGCGGTCGGGCGTCATCTTCGGCGTGCCCATTTCGATGAGGCACATGCGGCAATTGCCCGGCGAGGAGAGCTTCTCGTGGTAGCAATAGTGCGGGATGAATTTCTTCGCCTGCTTGCAGGCTTCGATCACGCGGGTGCCCTTTGGAAATTGCAGCCACACGCCGTCGATTTGGACGTTCACCATCTGCACAAGAGCGGCCGTTTCGGTGCTCATTGTGGGTCAGCGCGTGGCCGCGGGCGCCATCACCTCGCTGCCATTGCCGCGCGGCGCGGGCACAGGGTCGATTGTTTCATTCGCGATGAGTTCCTCCGGCGTGTATTCCGGCGGCATCGGCGGCGGCAGCGGCTTATGCGCTTTGGCGGTGAATTCTTCGCGGAACTTTGCGACGAACGATTGGGTCGGCCACGAGCAGGCTTCGCCAAAGGCGCAAATGGTCTTGCCGGCGATGTTGTCGCCGATGGTCTTGAGTTGGTCCGGGTCGCGCTCGGTCCCGCCGCCGGCGAGGATGCGATCGGTGATCTTGCGCATCCACTGTGCGCCTTCGCGGCACGGGGTACACTGGCCGCAGCTCTCGTGCGCGTAAAAGGTGTTAATGTTGTTCAGGCACTCGACCATGTTGCGCGAGTCATCCATCACGATCACGCCGCCGGAGCCAGCCATCGAACCCGCCATCGCCAGCGTGTCGAAGTCCATCGGGAGATCTTCGAGGGTGATCTCCTTGTCCTTGATCTTGTACGTCTCGCCGGCCTTCAGCACTTTCGCCGAGGAGCCACCCGGGATCACCGCCTTCAGCTTCCGCCCGGCCTTCAAGCCGCCGCAGATGTCGTGGATCAGCTCGCCCAGGGTCACGCTGCCGACTTCCACTTCGTAGTAGCCCGGTTTCACCACGTCGCCGCTCACGCAGAGGATGCGGGTGCCGGTATTGTTCGGCTTCCCGAGCTTGGCAAATTCTCCGCCGCCCATCGCCACGATGTGCTTCACATCGCAGAGCGTCTCGACATTGTTCACGATCGTCGGGCACATCCACAGG
>JBGSYE010000647.1:0-4660 GCA_041751075.1 Chthoniobacteraceae bacterium | reverse complement strand
CGTGGTCGTGAGCGCGGCGAGCGCGCCGGGCACGCCGGCGGAATCCGGCTGCCCGTGGGTGAGCGCGCCGGAGCCCGCCTTCACGAGCAGCGAATCGACGTGCCCGTGATAGCAGCCCTCGAACTTCACCACCCGGTCGCGTCCCGTGAAACCGCGCGCCAGCCGGATGCAGGACATCGTGGCCTCGGTGCCGGAATTCACCATGCGCACCTTCTCCACGCTCGGCACCCACTCACAAATCGTCTGCGCCATCTCGATCTCCAGCGAGTGCGGGATGCCGAAGCTCACGCCCTTCGCGGCAGTCGTATTGATCGCATCGAGCACGACCTGCGGCGCGTGGCCGAGGATCGCCGGCCCCCAGGTGCCCACGTAATCGATGTATTCATGGCCATCGACGTCCCAGAGGTGCGCGGCACTCGCGCGCTCGACGAAGAAGGGTTCGCCCCCGACGGAGCGGAATGCGCGGACGGGCGAATTGACGCCGCCCGGGATGTGGCGGCGGGCGGCTGTGAAGGCGGCGTGGGAAAGCGGGCGGGTGGTCATGGATTCGATGTTCGGTGTTTCACAGACGATGGACGTCGAACACCGAACACCCAACATCGAACATCGAATGAAGAGAAGCCGCTGACGATGAGTCGAAGCGACAGAATCCATTTTTCCCGCCTCAAACCTGGCGTAGTCTCCCCGCCGTGAAAGCCCTCGCCTTTCTCCTCCTTGCCCTCCTCCCCGCCGTAGCCGCACCCTCGGGCGCCGTGATTCGCGAGGACGGCGCCGTGTATCTCGAGGATCTCATCCCGAAGCCCGTGAAGCTCGCGATCACCGCCGATGCGCCGATCTTCTACAAAATCGACATGGCCCGCTACCTCGGCACCCTCCAGCGCGGGCAGCTCGTCGAAGTGCAGGCCATCTCCGGCCGTGCCTATCGCGTACGCGGCGCGGCCCAGCAGGGACAGGTCGCCGGCTGGGTCGAACCGAAATTCCTCAGCCCGCTCAAAAGAGAATTCATCGAGAGCGTACATCAAAACGCCGCGCGCAAAGCGGAAGTCGATGCGCTCATCGCCAGGAACGAAGTGGCGATCAATATGACGCCCGAGGAGGTCGGTCGCGCGCTTGGGCGGCCTGGCAAGAAAACGGCCCGCCTCGACGCGCAAGGCCGGGCCGAGACCTGGGAATTCATCCGCTACGAACGTGTCCCGCAGGAGGTCACGGGCTACGACCGCACGGGCCGGCTCGTGACGAGCATCGTCTATGTGAAAGTGCCGTCTGGAAAACTTTCGGTGAGCTTTCACAACGACCTGGTGGCCGCACTCGAGCAGAGCGAAGGCGTGCTCGAACGCGACGCCCGGGTGAAGCTCGTGCCGGCGCCGTTTGCAGTGGTGTATTGAATCTCGCGAAATCATTTCTGGCACATCGCCAGATGCGCCGTCTATGCGTGGGGTTTTGCAGGCGCGGCGGGGGAAGGCGTCCGGACGGACGACTTTGCAGTCACGCCGTCTGAACCGGTATCTGCTTTTTCGTTACCGCGATGGCGTTTTTGCCCGCGGGATTCGTTGCTGCGCTCCTGGTTTCGCCTGCTACTTCGTCCGCATTGGGAAATTCTCCAATGTTCCCGCCGAAGCGCTTGCACTTTCCACCGATGCTGCTTTCCTTCCGCTCCATTTACCGAGCGGCGGGGTAGCCAAGTGGTAAGGCCGGGGTCTGCAAAACCCCTATCCGCGGGTTCGATTCCCGCCCCCGCCTCCAAATCAAGCAAGCATCAGGGTTCCGGGGCGATTGCTGGTTTCAAAAAGACCAAGGTTCAAACAGAACTTCAAACAATTCCACCGGCCTCCACCGCGGAGTCGATGCCCAGCGTGGCCAGCGACTTGGTGGCTTCCACATTCCCCGGCCGACCCGTCTTCGATACCTCCGGTGTGGTCTCGACGCGCCCTCGACCATATCTACCTCGCTATATTCGGGCCGGCGGAGTTCCAGCACCCGGATCTGCGTGTGGTTGCAATTTTCCTCGCGCGCGTCTTCATCTGGCTCATGTCCCGGCTCACGTTCCCCGTCTTTCTCTGCGCGCTCCTGCTCCCGCTCGCGCCCACCGAGGCCGATATCCCTTTGCCGAATAACATCCTCGAGCCGGCCACGGTGCCGGAAGCGTGGAATGTGATCGGCCTCGCCACGCGCAACGTCGAGACGTTGCTGGATGAGAAGCGGCCTGACGAGGTCGCGACGCAGGTGTCGCTGTGCAGCCCCTCGCTCCGCACCCTCGTGCGGCTGGCTTCCACCGCCGAGGAGAAAGCGCGGCTCGACGAACTCACCGTGCGCGCCTTTGGCCTCATCAATGCGACCGCCTCGGGCGGAATCGCCAAGGATCTGCTGCGCACACAGGCGGGATATACCGGCCTCCGCGGCGTGCTCGACGAGATGGCCAGGCACTTCGACGCAAAGACGGTGAAGAGCGAGATCTACTACTGCCCGACGCACCCGGAAGTGATCTCGACCGAGGGCGGGATCACTTGTGAGAAATGCAATGAGCGCCTGCTGCCCCGGCGCATCCCTTACAGCTTCGTCTATACCGTGCCCGGTGAACCGACCCTGCGCGTGACCGCGGCGCCCGACGCTCCGCTCGAGGCGGGTCGGAAGACGAATGTCAAAATGACGCTCGCGCATCCGGACGGACGGCCAGTGCTCCTGCGCGATCTGCTCGTCGAGCACACGGAGCGCATTCACCTGCTGCTCGTCGATCCCAGCCTCGCGGACTTTCACCGCGAGCATCCGCAGCCGACCGATACGCCGGGCGAGTACGTCTTTTCGTTCACCCCGCGGCTCACGGCGCCCTATCGGATGTGGGTGGATGTGATCCCCGCAGAGACCGGGCTCGTCGAATTTCCGCTGGCCGTGCTCCCCTCGGCCGGCAGCGGCGACCCCATCACGCCGATGGATGGCAACCACACCAGCTCGGTCGGCGGCCTGAATTTCCGGATCACCTTTGACGATCGGCAAGGCACGCGCCCGCGGGCGAAAGAGACGCGGCTGATGCGCGTGACCTTCACCGAACAGAACGGCGAACCGGTGAAGCGCCTCGAACCCTACATGGAAGCCTTCGCGCACCTCACCGGATTCTACGACGACGGTCGCACGATCGTGCGTTTGCATCCAGAGGGCGGCAAAGTCTTGCGCGACGACGCCCGCGGCGGCCCCGCGCTGGGCTTTCGTTTCTATCCGCCCAAGGCTGGCCGCGTGCGCTTCTTCTGCGAAGTGCGTGTGGACGGGCAGATGATCGTCGCGCCGCTCGAAGTCGGCATCGCACCGTGATGCAGACTCGCATCGTCGCTTCCGTCCTTTCGGTCCTCGACGACCCAAAGGACCGCACGAACCGAAAGGACGCGCTCCTCTCGCAGCCATGACTCCGGGCCTGCAAGCCTACGACCTCGAACGCGCCGATTTCGCGCGCGTGATCGCCGGAGTACGGCGCATCCGCGAAGCCGCGCCGGCGGAACTCGATTCGCTCGACTGGCTGGTCGAGACGATTCGCACGGCCGGCCTTGCGCCGATCCCGGACGCCGCCGCGACCTACGAGGGCGAGGAGGACTTTCTCAATGCATCGCAGCAGGGCCTCATCCAGCTTCCGCGGGAGTTCGCGCGCTGGCTGCGGCTCGCGGCGGAGCATCGGCCCGCGCGCTACCTCGAGATCGGCTGCTTCAATGGCGCGAGCGCGTCGCTCGCCGCGGCGTATCTCGCCCGCTTCAATCCCGCCTTCGAGGCACTGAGCATCGACGTGTGGCCCGGCTTCGTTTTCTACCGCGAAATCCGCGACCTCGTCCCGCTGCGCTACGAAGTTGGCCGCACCTCCTTCGATCTTCGCGGGCAGACCTTCGACGCCGTCTTCATCGATGGCGACCACAGCTTCGATTGGGCGTGGGCCGATTACGAGAATGTCGGCCGCCGCGCTCCGGTGTGCGCCTTTCACGACGTAAATAACGCGCCCTACCGCGACCTGCCGATGGGTGGAGTGTGCGGAGTCTGGGCGCTGGTGCAACGCGCGGAAGCCGCGGACGGCGTCGAATTCACCGAGATCTTCGAGCACCCCTCGCGCGAACTGCTCGGCATCGGCGTGCGGGTGCGGCGCTGAGCCGGGATCGCCAAAATTGTGTTCGCCGACTCGGGCGGAATTCCCCACCCTCGCGGCCTTCATGAAAGCCCGCGTTTCGCTCCAGTGCTGCGCTGCGATCGTCGCCGCAGCACTCCTCGCGTCCGATGCGGGCTGCGCGGAATCGGGCAAGTCCGATCCCGTGCTCGCAGCAGCCAATGCCGCGCTGGTCGCAGGCGATCTGCCCAAGGCGCTCGCCACACTCGACGAGGCGATCGCGCAGGCGCCGCGGGCGATCTATCACGCCCGGCGCGGAGCGGTCTTCGTGCAGCAGGGGAAATTTGAGCGCGCGCAGGAGGAGTTCGACCGGGCGATCAAACTCGATCCGCGCCTGCCCGAGGCGTGGATCAATCGCGGAAATCTCGCCGCGATGCGCGGCCAGCTCGACACCGCCGTGGCGGATTTCGGAAAGGCCCTGGCCCAGGCTCCCAAGTCCGCCGAAGCCTACGCGAATCGGGGGAGTGTGCGCCGCCGGCAGGGCAAGTTTCGCGAAGCGCTGGCGGATTTCAAGCGGGCGCTCCT
>JBGSYE010000646.1:0-2736 GCA_041751075.1 Chthoniobacteraceae bacterium | reverse complement strand
CGGCCCGCGCGCCGGCCGTCCGGCACGCCAGCTTGATCGCCGAGCACCGCGAGCATTTCCGCGGTGACGGCGCGCACCTGCGCGGGATCGTCGGCCTGCATCGCCTCGGCGAGTTTCGTCCCGAGCGCCTTCGACTTTTCGAGCATCGCAGGCGTCGGGCGGAATATCGGCTGCCCCGCCATCGACCAGCCACCCGGATCGATCCCGACCCTGCCCTCGATGGCGCGCAGTGTCCCATCCGCAGCGTCTGAGTGCCCGGAGCGCATGGCCTCAAGCAACTGCCGCCCTTTCTCCTCGACCTCGGTGACGAGCGCCTTGTCATTCCTCTCCCGCGCGAGCTGAAGCGCCATGCGCACGCGGCTTTCGGCATCCTGCGCGGTGAGCGACGCGGCACCCGCAGCAGCGTCGAGAACGAGCGCAGCGACGATGAGCAGCTGGTGAAAACGAGGACTCATCGCTGAACGGGCCGGTGAAGAAGGACGCCTGCTACTTTGCCGGAGCGATCATCCGCATCGGCAGGTCCACCAATTCCGGGCGCCTCAACTCCGCATCCTTGTTTGCATCGAGCTTGGTGAAGAGCTCGTCCATCTTCTTACCAAACTCCTCCGCCGACACTACGCCGTCGCCATCGACATCCATCCCGAGGATGAGTGGCTTGATCAACTTCGGCACCAGACTGCCGGCGGCAGAGCCTGCTTCCTTGCGGATCGGTCCGGCGAGCGCGTCGATATCGGACGTCGTGAGCCTTCCGTCCCTGTCGGTGTCGATCTCATCGAAGCTCCCGGCCGCCCCCGCCTGCCACTCGCCGGTGTCGATCTTCGCGTCACCATTCGTGTCGAAGTGCGACGAGATGAGGTCCGCCAGCGCGGCAGCGCCCGGCACTTCGACCGCGGCTGAGCGTCCGGTCCAGCCTAGCGAGAGGAGCGCAGCGATGAGGATGGAGTGAAGACGGATCGTTTTCATGGGGATTTTTGGGGGGAACGCGTCCGAGCATCGAAGATCACGCCACGCGACGCAAGGCGGGAGCCGGGGCCATCGCGTCAAAGAGAACGAACGGTAGCTGCCTCAAGCCCGAGGGGCCGAGGAGGCAGGCTCTGGCCTTTGTTGAATGCCGATGGCCCTGGCCGGAGAGCCCGCGAGGATTGTCACTCGCCGACGCGCTGCTACCGTCGCGGCCTGCGTCCACACCCATGACTCCCCAGCCATCCCTCGTCGCGCTCGCCGCCATCATCATCGCCCTCCGCAGCGCAGTCGGTGCCGCGGATTTCCCCACGCCCACAAACACCGAAACCGACCTGAGCAAGCCGCTCATGCCGGCTGCCGAAGCCGCGGCGAAGATGACACTGCCGCCGGGCTGCAAAGCCACCGTCTTTGCCACCGAGCCCGATGTACAGAATCCAATCGCACTGGCGTGGGATGCGCGCGGGCGGCTTTGGGTCGCGGAAAATTACACCTATGCAGAACGTGCCGTGCGCTACGACCTCTCATTGCGCGATCGCATCGTGATCCTCGAAGACACCGACGGCGACGGGCGCTTCGACAAGCGGACGGTCTTCGCGGACGACCTCCAGATGCTCACGAGCATCGAGGTCGGCCTCGGCGGTGTGTGGGCGATCGCGATGCCGCACGTCGTCTTCATCCCGGATCGCGACGGCGACGACCGGCCCGACGGTCCGAGCGAAGCGGTGCTCGATGGCTTCCACGCGCCCCAACAGAACCATCACAACATCGCCAATGGACTGCGCTTCGGTCCGGATGGCTGGCTGTATGGGCGTTGCGGCGCGTCCGGACCGGTGGATGCGAAAGTGGTCGGCGGCAGTGGCGAAGCGATCCCCGTGCGCGGCGGCATGTGGCGGTATCATCCGCGGCGGCGCACCTTTGAGGCGATCACTTGCGGCAATACGAACCCGTGGGGCCACGACTGGAACGAACACGGCGAACTTTTCTACACGAACACGGTGAACGGCCATCTCTGACACGCCGTGGCCGGGATGCACTTCGTCCGCGCGCACACGCTCGATCCGAATCCGCGCGCCTACGGGCTCATCGACCAGTGCGCGGACCACTGGCACTTCGACACTTCGCAGGACTGGAGCAAGTCGCGCGACGGCGTGGCGAACGCACTCGGCGGCGGCCACTCGCACATCGGCGCGATGATCTATCTCGGCGACAACTGGCCGGCGGAATATCGCGGCCACTTTTTCACCCTCAACCAGCACGGGCGCCGCGCGAATGAGGAGATTCTCGAACGCATGGGCTCCGGCTACGTCGCGAAGCACGGCGCCGATACACTCATCGCGGCGGACCCGTGGTTCCGCGGGATCGAGATCACTTGCGGACCGGACGGCGGAGTGTACGTCGCGGACTGGAGCGACACCGGCGAATGCCACGACGCCACCGGCGTGCATCGCACGAGCGGGCGCATCTTCAGGATCACGCACGGCGAGGCGGCGAAACCCGCGATCGGCGATGTGCGCGCGCTACCCGCCCATGAACTTGTGAACTTGCACGCGCACCGGAATGAGTGGTTCGCGCGCCAGGCCCGACTCGAGCTGACCGCGCGCGCCACCGATGGCCGCGGCGTCGAGGGAGCGGCGGGCATGTTGCATGGGCTGCTGGAAAAGGGTGACGATGTCGTGCTGAAGCTGCGCGCGCTCTGGACGCTCTACTGCATCGGCGCGACGGACGACGCCTTCCTCACCGCGCAACTCCGCCACCCGAATGAACACGTCCGCA
>JBGSYE010000645.1:0-3153 GCA_041751075.1 Chthoniobacteraceae bacterium | reverse complement strand
CGGTCACTACGACGTGGTGCACCACACCCAGCTGCTCGGCCAGCTCGTCGCCGACGGCCACCTCGTCCCGGTCACCCCGGTCGACGAGAAGGTGACCTACCACGACCCCTGCTACCTCTGCCGCTCCGCGAGCGTCTCCGTGTCGAAGACATGCACCAGCTTGTCTGCCCCCGCCGCCGCGAAGCGCTTCCCATCCGGCGCGACGACCAGGCAATCCAGCGCCGTCGGATGCACCACACTGCGCACCTGCTTCCCGCTCGCGGTGTCCCAGACGATGATGCGTTCTTCGGAGCCTTCGACACCGCGCGATTTTTTTGCCGTTATTAAGGCGAGAATCTGGTTGCCATGGCCGATCCATTGGAGATCCCAGACCTCTCCCATGCTATTTCGATCCGGTGCGGTCAGTTTCGCGCCTGTCGTGCAATCGTAGATCGCAAATTGTCTTCCGGTGGGGAAAGAGGCGGCAACCCGATCACCGTTGGGATGAACTCGAAGAACGTTTACGGTAACGCCAGGCTCAAACCTGGTTAGGCCCGTGAAAGCCATGCCGACGCGACGCATCACTTGAATTCTGCCCCTCGACGTTCCGGACTCCCCAAGCACGATGAAACGCCCATCAGAAGTCACCGACGGCTTTGAGAATGTTTTCATCTCCGGCGGCCATATGACTGCTTCACCAATGGCAAGATTATGCATTGCGGCGAGGCGGTCTTTCGCCGGCCCGATGAAAAGGTCGTCCGACTCGAGAAAAGCGGCAGCTACGCGGCTCCCTCCCGTCCCGGTCGATCGCGACAATACCCAGCGCGGCTCTGGCCCGCTCGTATCCCAGAGGCGATTCACCGCGCCCGCAACGAGAAACTCACCAGTGATCGGGTGCATCGCCGTGGTGGCGAATTTGGCACTTCCACCAACCAATGATTGCAACGTCTCACCCGTCGTGACGCTGGAAATCAGAATCGACTGTCGGCCATCCCGGCGGATCGCAGCGGAGACGAACCGTTGCCCGTCTGGTGAGAAGGCGATGTTCCGCACTATGCCAGCATGCGCGCGGGTATTGAACAAAAGGCGTCCGTCCTGCACGTCAGCCGAAGAAAGGTAGCCCGTGAAGTCGCCCCACACGATTGCACGCCCGTCTGGTGTGACGGCCCAATCCGCGACTCCCGTCTTGCGCGGCAGAGTCAGTGTGTGGCCTTCCGTCCCGTCCGCAATATCGAGGACCGCCAGAGTGATCGGCGACCCGCCGCCACGCTCTGCCAGTGCGAACACCTGCTTTCCATCTGGACTGAACTTGCCGCCAAGCTCCGCGAACGGGCTCTTTGGCTTATAGGACCACGCCAGCTTCCCGACCGTGGCATCCCAAAGATACAGCGGCGAGTTTTTGTCACCGTTGAACTGGAGAAGCGAGCGACCATCGCGGCTGAACTCCAGGTCCGACGAGGCTGCGGTGTCCCACGCCATCTGTTGAGAACCGTCCTGGGCACTGTGAATCGCGATTCCTCCGGGCTGCCCGCTGTTTCCATTCCGAGCGACGGCGATTCGCGTGCCGTCCGGCGAAAACGCCAGCCGATACCCCTGGCCCGGATTCGCTGCGCCCACGCTGGCGTCGAACTGCAAAAGTCTTTCACCCGTCCGTGCTCGCAGGAGAGTGACGCGAGGTTTTTCGCTCGTGATCACGGCGAACACTCCAGGTTCCGTGGGATGCGCTGCCACGGCGCGAACTGCGCCGGCGATCCGCGCGACCGACATATCGGACTGCTCCAGCAGGTAGCTCCAGTTGGCGTCGCGCAGGTCGGCGGGGACATCGTCGAGGGCGCGTTGCATCGTCGGGCCGTCGGCCTCGCGGTAGGCGGCTTCGGCGAGGGCGAGGGCGGAGTCGGCCAGGGCGCGGCGGACGTTTTCCTTTTCCGCCACCGCCTCCTGCTCGCTGGCCACGGCGCGCTTTTCGTTCGTCTGCGCTATCGTCGCATTCTGCTTCGCCGTCCGCTCGTTGGCCTTGGCGATTTCCGCCTGCCGGCGGGTTTCGTGTTCGCTGGCCGTGATGCGAATCACGAACCACACGGCGAGCCCGGTGATGATGAGCCACGCTGCCGCGGCGGTGCCGAAGACGCCGCGGTGCCGCTGGACGAGCAACACGATCTGTTTGGCGAGGCCGGCATGTTCGGCGCGGGTGGCGAAGCCGGTTTGATACGCAGTCAGGTCGGCCTGCAATTCCTCGACCGTCCCGTAGCGCTGGTCCTGCTCGAAGGCCATCGCCTTGCGCACCACGGCGGCGAGGGACGCTGGGACGCGCCCACTTGGAATGTGTGGTAGGGCAGCCTCGCCGAGGGTGCCCTGACTTTTCCTTCCGCCTGCCCCCGAAAGTTTGGGAACGCTCGGCGAGCCTTCCCTACCATGCAGGGGTTCGATTTCGCCGCAGGCGACTTTCTCCACGATCTCCTGCGCATCGGCGCCTTCCACCGGCGGGCGGAGGGTGAGGATGGAATACAGGATCGCCCCGAGCGCATAGATGTCGGTGCGCGGGTCGAGTGCATCGACTTCGCCGCGCGCCTGCTCGGGACTCATGTATTGCGGCGTGCCGAGGATGGTGCCGGCTTGCGTCTGCCGGCCGGCGTGCGGGTCGAGCACGGTGGCCTCGATGGCGCGCCTGGAGGGCTCCGCTCCGTCGGAGCCCTGATCGCGGGACGCGACGGAGCGCGTCCCTCCAAGTTCCTTCGCCAGCCCCCAATCCATCACCAGCACTTCGCCGAAGTCCCCGAGCATGAGATTCTCCGGCTTGAGATCGCGGTGGATGACATCCTTCGAGTGCGCGAAGGCGATGGCGTCGCACACTTTCTGAAAGGCGGTGAGCAGCGCGAGCAGCGGATACTTTTCCACGGCCGCCGCGTCGCCATCCGCCAGCCGCGCGAGCACTTCCTTGAGCGTCACCCCGCGCACCAGCTTCATCGTGTAGTAGGGCTGGCCGTGCTCGTCGGTGGCCAGTTCGTAGATGGGCACGATATTCGGATGCTCGAGCTGCCCGGTGATCCGTGCCTCGTGGACGAAGCGCACGGCGATATCGGGCGCGCCGCCGTGGAGCATCACTTTCATGGCCACCTCGCGCACCACGGCGCCATCCTGCGCGGCGAGGATCGCCCCCATGCCGCCATGCGCGAC
>JBGSYE010000644.1:0-5415 GCA_041751075.1 Chthoniobacteraceae bacterium | reverse complement strand
AAGGTGAAAGCACTCATCGCCCGGTTGCCCTTTTGCGGAGTGAAGAAACATCCAACATCCAACATCCAACATCCAACATCCAATGGTCAGAGAGCGCGCGTTTTCGCGACTCCGACATTGGATGTTGGATGTTGAATGTTGAATGTTGGATGTTCATTCAACGCCCCTCCGCGTCTTCAACTGATGGAAGTAATACCGGTGCGTCTTGTAAACGAACGCGAGGATGTCCGCGACGGCCTGATACAGCTCGACCGGGATCGGCTTGCCGACGCGGCCGGCTTTGAAGAGCAGCCGCGCGACCGGCTTGTTCTCCATCATCGGCACATCGTGCTCCGCCGCGAGCGCCTTGATGCGCCGGGCAAAAGCCCCCTCGCCTTTCGCCAGCACCATCGGCGCCTTGTCCTTGCCGCGCTCATATTTCAGCGCCACGGCATAATGCGTCGGGTTGGTCACCACCACGTCGGCCGTCGTCACCGCTTTGAGCATCTGCTTCTGCGAGAGCCGACGCGCCATCGACCGCAACATCGACTTCACCTTCGGATCGCCTTCGCTCTGCTTCTGCTCATCCTTCACCTCGTGCCGCGACATTTTGAGGTCTTCGCGCGTCTTGCGCAGTTGATAGACGTAATGCACCGCGGCGATCGCTCCGAGCGCGAGGATGAAGCGCGTGAGCAGCATCATCGTGGTGTCGAAGAGAAATCCTCCCAGCCGATGCGCCGGCACCGGTGCGTAGAAGATCGGATCGTTCATGATCGTCTTCACGCCGCCCCAGATGGTGAATCCGACGACGAGGAACTTCACGCTGTCCGTCCCCAGCTTCAGCCACCCCTGGCCGGAGAAGAGCCGCTGAAATCCCTTGATCGGATCGAGCTTCGAAAGTTTGAAACCGAGCACCTTCGGCGTGAGTCGGAACTGGCTCTGGATGCCACCCGACAGCGCCGCCGCTCCGCCACAGGCCACCGCGATCGGCAGGATCAAGCCCAGCATCGTGCGCGCGGCGAATCCGGTCCACTCCGTGACGCCATCCACCGCCAGCGCGTTCTTCCCGAGTTGACTGAAGATCCCCACCGCGATGCTGGCGATGCGCTCGCAGTATTCCCGCATGCCAAAGCTGAAGACGAAGAATGCAGCCACCAGGATGGCGACCGACTGCAGATCCGCCGTGCGCGCGAATTGCCCCTCCTCGAACGCATCGCGGAGGCGCTTCTCTGTCGGCTGTTCTGTTTTTACGTCCTGGTCGGACATGAAGGTTCGCTCACGGGATGAGCCGCAGCATGAGCTCCGGCGCTTGAGCAAACTGGCTTAGCACCACGTGTGCCGTGAGCCCGAGCGTGAGCCCGAGCACCACCAGCCCCGCGAGGATGCGCACGCTGAAGCTCTCCGCGAAGGCATTGATGCCAGGCGCCGCCTTGCCCAGGATCGCAAAGGCGAGAGTGATCACGAAATTGATCGCGAGCAGCGGCCCGGAGATTTGCAGCGCGATGAGGAAGATGTTGCCGGTGGCCTGGACAAAAATGTCCCCGGCATTCTGCGCGCCGGAGCTTCCACCCGGCGGCGCGATCTCAAAGCTCCGGACGAACGCCGCGAAGACCATGTGGTGCGCGCCCGAGATGAGGAAGAGCAGCGATCCGAGGTAGAAGAGCGCGGTGCCCACAGGCGACGATTGGTTCTGCGAGAGCGGATCGATCTGCGAACTCATCACCAGACCCATCTCCGTGGAGATGATCTGCCCCGCCATCTCGATGGCGTAAAAGGTAAGCCGCACCGCGATGCCCATGAGCAGGCCGATGAGAAACTCGTGCAGCGCCGCGACGATGAGCGTCGCCACATCGCCCGGCAGCGCCGTCTGCATCGGCACATAACCGCCCACGGAGTACGCCAGGAATCCAGCGATCCCGATGCGGATCGGAACCGGGATATTCTTGCCCGAGAAGACCGGCGTGAGCAGGAGCAGCCCCGACGAACGAAGAAACGCCAGCATCCAGAAGAGCATCTGTTCGTGGGTCATGACGGACTCCCCCTCATCATCTTCATCTTCATCCTCATCTTCATCGGCACTCGGCTGGAAGTGGAAAGAGGATGAGGAAGATGAGGATGAAGATGACGAGATTTCACCGCACCATCTCCGGCATCCGCAGGATGAAGCTCGTCGTGAACTGCATGAGCTGCCGCAGCATCCACGGCGCGCCGACCACGAGCACGAGCGCGATACCCACGAGCTTTGGCACGAAGGACAAGGTCTGCTCCTGGATGCTGGTCACGGATTGCAGCAGACTCACGGCGAGACCGATGACGAGCGCCCCGATCAGGATCGGACTGACCACGAGGAGTGACGTGGTCACGAGCTGCCGGAGGACATCGATGGCCTGCTCGACATTCATATTCCAAAACTCTCCACGAGCGACCGCACCACCAGATGCCAGCCATCCACGAGCACAAAGAGCAACAGCTTGAACGGCAATGAAATCATCACCGGCGGCATCATCATCATCCCCATCGACATGAGCGTGGAGGCCACGAGGAAGTCGATGACGAGGAATGGAATGAAAATCAGGAACCCCATCTGGAAGGCCGTGCGCAGCTCACTCACCACGAAGGCCGGCGCGACCACGGTGATCGGCACGTCTTCGATCTTCGTCGGGCCGCGGCCCGAGAGCCCGAGGTAGAAGTCGATCTCGCTCGGGCGCGTCTGCTTCAGCATGAAGGCGCGGAGCGGCAGCGACGCGCGATTCCATGCCTCTTCCGTGCTGATGGTCTTCGCCATGTACGGCTTCACGGCGTCCTCATTGATGCGCTGCCCGATGGGCGCCATGATGAAAAACGTCAGGAAGAGCGACATGCCGATCAGGATCTGATTCGACGGCGCGCCCTGCACCCCGATCGCACTGCGGACAAAGCCGAGGACGACGACGATGCGCGTGAAGCTCGTCATCAGCATGAGGATCGACGGCGCGAGCGTGAGCAGCGTCATCACCACCACGATCTGGATCGCCGTGGCCACGCTGCCCTGCTCGGAGCCGCCGAGATTGATGCTCAATGCGGGCGAGGGTGGGGCGGCCGAAACGGCCTGCGCGAAGAGCGATGGCGCGCAGAGCAGGAACGCCGCGATCACCAGCCAAGGCACGAGCAACGACCGGCACGCGCCCGCTCCGGGTATCACACGCCTCGTGAGATCACTCATCGCTCTTCTCCGGCGAAACATTTGGAAACTCCGCGTCAGCCGCGGCGAGCGTGGCCAGGTAGTCGATCCGTCCTGGGCAGACCCCGAGCAGCATCTTGCGATCTTCATACTCGGCCACGACGAGGAACTGCCGATTCCCGAGCATCCGCATCTCGCTGATCTGGAGTTTGCGCGCGCCCTTCACCTTGGGCTGGAAGAGCGTGAAGCCATTGCGCACAAGCCACGTCCCGCCCCCGAGCAGCACGAGCAGGAGGACGAGATAAAGCGTGAGCGTCGCGGTGCTGCTGCCCTGCCGGGCGGTGAAAGGCTGCGTGACCGATGGCGCGACGACTTGCGTCGATGCGGGTGCAGGCGGGGGCTCCGCGGCCCCGCGGACATCGGCGCCGCACAAGGCCAGCGCAGCGAGGGGCGCCAGCATCTTCACGCACCTCATGGCTGATCTCCGATGAGCTGCGTGACTTTGATCCCGAAATTATCCTCCACCACTATGACCTCGCCGACGGCGATGAGCTTGTCGTTCACGTAGATTCCGACGGGGTCATTCGCCCGCTGGTCGAGCTGGACGATGGCTCCGGGATTGAGCTCGAGCACGTCGCGCATCGCGAGCTTGCACGAGCCGAGGCGCACCGTGAGCTGCACCTTCACATCGAGCACTGTGTTGAGCCGTGGATCTTCGAGGAGATTGGACATGGAAAATCAGTTCCTGAGCATGCGCTGGCCGAGCTGCACGGCGATCCTGCCGTTTTGCATCCCGACAGTGCCGACGAATTCCTCCGTATTGGAAAGCCGGACGTGGGTCTGGGCGATGAGATCGCGGGAAAGTTCGAGCACACTCCCCGCCTCCCACTGCACCACTTCCCGCAACTCGATCTCGCGCACATGCCACTCGGCGACGACCGGCACGGAGATCCCGGCAAACGGCGCGCGCCATTTGATCTGCTTAGGCGTGAGCGTGGCAGACCGCTGCCGCGCGAGCTGCATCTGCTTGACGACGGTCTCGATCATCGAGAACGGCACGCCGACATGCATCTCGCCCGTGACGTCGCCGATCGTAAATTCGATCGCAGCCGAGAGAAACGGCGCATCCGCGGGCGAGGTCTTCAGAAAGCGGCCGCTCGTCTCGTGCCCGATGCAGAGCGGATTGTATTGTCCCGTCTGATCGTCCCAGAGCGCGGTCCATTCCGTGAGCACCACCTGGATCGCATCCGCGAGGAGCTCGATCTCGATTTCGGTAAGCGTTCGATTCGTGTCCACGACCTTCCCTTTCCCCCCGAGGAGACGATCCGCGAGTGAGAGGCTGATCGGGAGCGCGAGGTCCACGATCCCCACACCGCGCATCGGCTCGACTTGGAAGAGCGTGAGATGCGTCGGCGAGGCGAGAGACTCGCAGAATTTGGCGAAGGTCACGCTCGTGAAACCTGCGAGTTTCAGGCCGCACTCCATGCGCACATACGTCGAGAGCCGCGCCCCGAGATGCTGCACGAAGCGTTCGTACATCGTGTTGAGCTGCCGGAGATCCGCCTCGCCGATGAAGCCGGGATTGCGGAAATCGTAGGGCGTCAGCTTCGAGCGATCGAGATTCGCCATCCGATCGCCATTCATCGAGAAAGCCGGCGCGAGCGCTTCGGCCGGGCCTGCCGTGGACGGATTTTCCGCTGTGGCAGGCTCACTCATTGGACGACAAAATCCGAAAAATAGATCTGCGAGATCACGTCGGACTTCAGCGCCTGATTGAGATTCGCGATGAGGTCGTTGCGCACCACGTTCTTCGCGCCTGGCTGCTCCAGATCCGCGAGCGTCCGTGTGCTCAGCACATTCAGCGTCACATCGAGGAGCTGTTTCTTGTTCTCGTCGATGATGGTCTTGATCTCCGGATTGTCGCTCAGCGCGGTGAAGCTGGTCTTGAGATAACGCGTGCCCATGGTGCCGGCGAGATTCACGACCACGTTCTCGAAATCATACGAGAACGCGCCGCCCGTACCTCCGCCGCCACCTTTTTCCTCCTTCCCGTGGCCTCCCCCATGGCCGCCCTTCGCAGCTTCCTTTGGCTTCGCTCCGTGCCCGCCCTTCTCCGCCGCAGCGCCATGCCCGCCGGCGGCCTTGGCGCCTGCCTCGGCGTGTTCGGCCGCTTTCTTCTCGAGCACGATGCCTTTGATTTTCGGCAGGAGCAGAAAGTTGATCATCGCAAAGGTGATGGCCGGCATCAGGACGACGACGGCGATCACGGGGATCAA
>JBGSYE010000643.1:0-4596 GCA_041751075.1 Chthoniobacteraceae bacterium | reverse complement strand
ATGCCGAGCCCGCCGTGGCCGCAGCATTCAACCGGGCGATGGAGAAGGCGGAGGGCACGCCGCAATTCGTCGAACTGGTGCGCGAGTTCGACGCGAAAGGCCAGGGCGCCGCGCTGCTCGACACCGCGCTGCGGATCGCGGGCGACTCCGCCGCCGGCGATGCGCTCGCGCTTTTCTACAAGGAGGACGACTGGCAGCAATTGCTCAACGACGCGCTCGCCACTCGGAAGGCCGCCGCGGTGATCGATCTGCTCGGGATCGCGGGCGGCAAGCGTGGCGTGAATCGCCTCACCTCGATCGTGACGAGGACCGGCCTTTCCGTCGTCCCCCGCCAGGACGCCGTCCGCGCGCTCGCCCGCACTCAGACCGGCGCCGAAGCGCTCGTGAATCTCGCGAAGAACGGACAATTCCCCGAGGATCTGAAACTCACCGCGGGCAACGCCCTCGCGCTCGTGCAATACGCCGGCCTCGAGGACGCGATCGCCACGCATTTTCCGACGCCCAATGCACTCGGCGGCCAGCCGCTCCCGCCGATCGCCGAGCTCGTGAAACTCAAGGGCGATGTGAGCAAGGGGAAGGCTCTGTATGAGCGCGTCGAGAGCTCCTGCGTGACGTGCCATCGCATCGGCGACAAGGGAGTGGACTTCGGTCCCGGCCTCGCCGAGATCGGCGGCAAGCTGCCCAAGGAAGCGCTCTACGAATCCATCATCAGCCCGAACGCCGGCGTGAGCATGGGCTTCGAGACATGGCAGCTCACGCTCAAGGACGGCGGCGCCGCGATGGGCATCATCCGCAGCGAGACCGCGGATGAAGTGATCGTCGCCCTCCCCGGTGGCGTGACCACGAAGGTGGACAAAAAGCAGATCGCCAAACGCGACAAACTCGCGACCTCGATGATGCCGAGCGGGCTGAATCTCACGCTGAGCAAGGACGACCTCGTGGACCTCGTGGAGTATCTCGCTTCGCTGAAGAAACCCTAGCGCGCGTCCGGCACTCTGCGCGCATGAAACTCGACGCCGGCCTCATCCGGCAGTTGCCGAAAGTCCTCCTCCACGAGCACCTCGATGGCGGGCTCCGCCCGCGGACCGTCGTCGAACTCGCACGCGAGTGCGGCTACCAGGCGCTGCCCACCATGGACGCCATCGAACTCGGCGCGTGGTTCCATCGCGGCGCGAATAAAGGCAGCCTGCCCGAGTATCTCGAAGGCTTCGCCCACACCACCGCGGTGATGCAGACGCGGCACGCGATCGAGCGCGTCGCCTTCGAGTTCATCGAAGACATGCACCGCGATGGCGTCGTCTATGCCGAGGCGCGCTTCGCCCCGTGCTTCCATACGGTGCGCGGGCTCACGCCCGAAGCAGTGGTGCAGGCCGCGATCGACGGCTTCACCCGCGGCCGGGAAAAATACGGCGTCGAGTGGGGCCTCATCGTCTGCGCCATGCGCGATCGCACCGACTCCCTCGAGTGGGCCGAGATGGCCATCGACTTCCGCCACCGCGGCGTCGTCGGCTTCGATCTCGCGGGCGAGGAAGCGGGCTATCCTCCGAAGAAACACGCCGCCGCCTTCGCCGCCATCCAGCAGGCGAATTTCTTCAGCACCCTACACGCCGGCGAAGCCTTCGGCATCGCCTCCATCTGGCAGGCCCTGCAAATCTGCGGCGCGCACCGCCTCGGCCACGCCACGCGGCTCACCGACGCCATCACCATCGTGGATGGGAAAGTGGTGAAGATGGATTCGCTCGCGCAATACATCCTCGACCGGCGCGTCCCGCTCGAGATGTGCCTCTCGAGCAACGTCCACACCGGCGCCGTCCGCTCTCTCGCCGAGCACCCCTTCCGCCTCTACTACGACGCCGGCTTCCGCGTGACACTCAACACCGACGACCGCCTGATGAGCGACACCAGCATGACGAAGGAACTGCTGATCGCCGTGGAGGAATTCGGCCTCGGCCTCGACGATCTCGAAAAGATCACCACCAATTCGATCAAAAGCGCCTTCATCCATTTCGGCGAACGCTGCCGCATCATCTACGAAGTCATCAAACCCGGCTACGCGCGGTTCCGGTAGGTGGCGGGGCAGTTTCGCCGAACCTGCCGCGGCGGCACTCCGCACCGCCACGTCCCTTTCGCCGATCGACACCGGCGCGTCGGCTCGCGCCATTTCGGGCAGGTATTAATCCGGCAATATGACAGCGCCGCACTGCACCTGCGTGAAGGCGGTGGACTCATGGCGCTATCACATTGCCGGATTAATAATACCAGACGGGCAAACTTTTGCGGGCGCGGCAGGATGGGTTCGGCGATTGCAAATCGCCGCTCCCGAGCGACGATGGTTGCACATCGTTCCCAAAGAATTTGCGCCTCCTTGAAATCGCCGATCGCCACCGCAGCCTCCTCCGCTGGTTGGAACTTTGGACCGACGACTGCGGAGATGCTCGATGATTCCGCGCCTGCCACCTGCTTGTTAATTCTCCTCCCATGACTACGACCCGCCGCGATTTCCTCAAGACCGCCTCCGCCGCCACGCTCGGCGCGCTCTCCGCGGGAGCGCCGCGGCTCTTTGGCAATGCACCGCTCGAAACGATCGCGCCGACGGCCGATACCATCATCGTTCTTTGGATGGCCGGCGGCATGGCGCATACCGAGACCTTTGACCCGAAGCGCTACGCGCCATTCGTGAAGGGCATGGCGCCGAACGAGGTGCTCTCCACCTTCCCGAGCATCCCGACGAAGGTCGATGGCGTGCAGTTTTCCCAGGGGCTCGAAAAGCTCGCGGCGGTGATGGATCGCGCGACGCTCATCCGCACGAGCACCGCCGCGGACCTCGGCTTCATCCTCCACAGCCGCCACCAATACCACTGGCACACCGGCTACGTGCCGCCGCAATCGGTCGCCGCGCCGCACCTCGGCTCCTTCATCTCGCGCACGCTCGGCCCCCGCGATCCGGCGGTACCGGCCTTCATCAATATCGGCCAGCGCTTCGATCTCGGCGAAGCGGAGGAGTTGAAGGCATTCACCACCGCAGGCTTCCTCGGCAGCGAGTATGGCCCCTTCAATATTCCCTTTCCGCACGACGCCGCGAAGGCCGTGCGCCCGCCCGCCGGCATGACCCCGGATCGCTTTCAGGATCGCAACAAATTCTACCGCCGACTGCTCGACGCGAGCCCGATCGGCCAGCACGGCAGCGCGCATCAGCGCGAGAGCTTCCTGCGCTCGATGGACAATGCCCACCGGCTGCTCAGCTCGCCTGCGGCCAAGGCCTTCGACCTTTCCCTCGAACCTTCGGCCAATGTCGCGAAGTACGTGCCCGCGGGCTTCGATCCGAAAGCCATCGACTCCGCAAAACAGAATCGCGACGGCGATTACGAAGCGGCGACCGTGGGCCGCTTTGGGCTCGGCTGTCTGCTCGCGCGGAGGCTTGCGGAAGTCGGCGCGCGCTTCATCGAAGTGACCACGGAGTACATCCCTTTCCTGAACTGGGACACTCACGAGCACGGCCACACGCGGCTCGTGAACATGAAGAAAATGATCGATGCCCCGATCGCGCAGCTCGTGCTCGATCTGGAAGAGCGCGGCTCGCTCGATCGCACGCTCATCGTGCTCGCGAGCGAGTTTAGCCGCGACATGATGATCGAAGGCAAGGAAGGCTCCGCCGTTCGCACCCAGGCGAAAGTCCCCGAGACCATCGAAGACCTGAAGTACTACGGGATGCATCGGCACTTCACCGATGCGGGATGCGTGCTGATGTTGGGCGGCGGCCTGAAGCGCGGCCACGTCCACGGCGTCACCGCCGACGAGCGCCCCTGCAAGGCGATCCAGGATCCGGTAAAAATTGAAGACCTTCACGCCACTCTCTACCGGGCAATGGGCATCTCGCCAAAGCTCTCCTACCTCGTGGAGGAGCGGCCCTTCTACGTCACGCGCGACGGCCTCGGAAATCCGATCGAGAGCCTTTTTGCCTGACGCAGGACGGGCTGCGCGCGCGGGAAATTTTCCCTTTCCAGCGCTGACCAGCCCGCATACTTTCCGCGCCTCCGATGGAAGGGTGGCTGAGTCCGGTCTAAGGCACTCGACTCGAAATCGAGCGTGCTGTAAAAGGCACCGTGGGTTCGAATCCCACCCCTTCCGCCATTTTCACAGAACACTGAGGATCAGAAAGAGACAGCTTATGACACCTTGGCAAAACTGAATAGCGACAACACTCGTGACAATGATCTGGGCAGTGGGAATGGAAACGGGGGCATCCGCGAGTCTCGCGGGTGAGTTGAGGGGGCGCCGGCGGCCCTGGGGCGCCAGCCGAGCGAACTCGAGGCGGGACACCGACGCGAATCCTGGACTTTCACACGCGCACGGCTGCTTCGGCGAGGAGCACGGGGATGCCGCCGCGGATCGGATACAGCACTGCGCCATCGGCTCGCAGCAACGCGGCTTCGAGCGGAACACCTTCGCGATCCACGAGCCCCGCGAGCAGCGCCACCGGGGCGAGCGCCAGCGGCTGCTGCGTCTGCGGACAGCGGAGGAGCGGGAGGAGCCGCTCGTCAAACATCGCGGTTCAGAAGATCGGTTCGATCAGGCCGAAGCCGGTCCCTTTTCGGC
>JBGSYE010000642.1:0-3631 GCA_041751075.1 Chthoniobacteraceae bacterium | reverse complement strand
GAAGACGGGGTCAGTCTGTGAATGTTGCTCATCTCTCAAGACAGGCATCAAGTTGACGCGTGAGTTTCGGGGAAGCCTGCGAGGCGCAGCGGCTCACCCGGCTCACATGGCCGAGGTGCAGCTCTCTGGCGATCCAGGCATTGGGCACACAGGTCCGCGCTCGGATCAGCGCGGCCAGTGCGATCTTGCGCTCGTCGCCCTTTTTGAGTCCGGACAGATCTGCCTGGCTCAGCCCCAGGGCCCGCAAGCCGGCCCCGATCAGGCGACGCCCTTCCTCCTCGCCGTGGCTGCGCCGCACCGGTGCGTCGAGCCCACCCCTGCGCAGGAGCTTCTCCCCGGTGGCCTCCAGCAGGTCGAGCATTCGCTCCCGGAAGCCCGCGCCGCCCAGGCACCAGCCCCGGCGCACTTCGGCGATCGCCGTCGAAGCGGGTTGCGTGAGTTCCTCCACCGCGCGTCTCCGCATCCGCTCCGCGTAGAGCCGCCGGCCCTCGGCGTCGTCCACCAGTTGCAACTCCGCGAGCACGTCTCCTGGCTCGAACCACGCCGGTCGCCCAGCTTTCGCAGCGTACCAGAGGTAGCTGCTCCAGCGATAATCGAAAAGCCGCTGCTCCAGGCTCACCAGTCGGGCGCGGATGGGGTTGAGATGGATGTAATCGCTCAACGTCGCGAAGTATCCGCGCTCCTCGGGATCGACGACGACGGACTTGTAGCGCCCCTGGAAGAGATGCCCGCACAGCCGGTGGCGCCGGTTGAAGCGCACCGTCCACGTCGTCTGCAGCCAGCGCATCCCGGCCACCAGATTTGCCTGCGGCGTCTCGATCAGCAGATGGTAATGATTGCCCATCAAGACCAGGGCATGCACCCGCCATCCGGTGCGCCCGCACGCTTCGCCGAGCGTCTCCAGGAAACGCTCTCGGTCGGCGTCATCGCGGAAGATCGCCTCCCGCCGGTCGCCACGGTCGAGGACGTGATAGACGGCTCCGTCAAATTCCACGCGGGTTTTGCGCGCCATGTCCGTCGCCATACCCAGCGAGCCCGCCTTCGGTCCAGCGCGAAAGAGCACTTTTCACAGACTGACCCCGGCCTCACCCCCCCGGCCTCACCCCGGCCTCACCCGCCGGCCTCACCCGGTCTGTCGGAAAACAAAATCGCCGCCCGGCACGGTGGCTCGGGCGGCGATTGTGAAAGTGCGAGCACAGCTCGCGGTTCGTGGTCTTTACTTGATCTCGACCTTGGCGCCGGCCGCTTCGATCTTCTTTTTGATCTCTTCGGCTTCTTCCTTGGTGGCGCCTTCCTTCAGGGTCTTCGGAGCGCCTTCGACGAGCGCCTTGGCTTCGGCGAGGCCGAGACCGGGGACGCATGCGCGGACTTCCTTGATGACGCCGATCTTGTTGGCGCCAGTCTCCTTGAGGACGACGTCGAACGAGGTCTTCTCCTCGACGGGCGCGGCGGCGGCTCCACCACCACCAGCGGCGGCGACGGCCACCGGAGCAGCGGCGCTGACGCCCCACTTGTCTTCGAGTTGTTTCACGAGGTCGGCGACTTCCAGGACGGTAAGGCCGCTGAGCTGTTCTACGAGTGCTGATGTATCTGCCATGTTGCTTTGGGATTTCAGATCGCAGATTTCAGATTTCAGATCGTCGTGCCGCACTCGCGGTTCGCCAATTCTGCCTTCTGCCTTCTGCCTTCTTACTTTCGTTGTCGGTATCGTCGTCCCCCGGAGCTCCGGGCGGTTTCAGACCGGCAGCCGCCGGTCCGACGAGGAACCATTTGTTATTGGTTTGTTGATGTCGCGGACGCCGAATTGCGGAGCCCGAGTCTCGCGGCCGGCTTTCGCCGACCGGGAAAGTTTATGCTGTAGGTGCTTCGGGAGCGGCAGGCGCTTCGGGAGCGGCGAGCGCTTCCGGTGCTTCTTCCACGGTCGGAGCGGCGGTAGCGGCCGGGGCGGCGGATCCTCCGGATGCTTCGTCCTTTTCCGCCTTGGCCTTGAGCAGGCGGGCGAGCGAAGAGGCGGGTTCGTTGAGCACGCGGACGAGCTTCGACGCCGGGGCGTTGAGCACGCCGAGCAGAGTTGCGAGCAGCACTTCGCGCGAAGGCAGGTCGGCGATGGCGGAGATCTGCTCCTTCGAGACGACGAGGCGATCGACGACGCCCGTCCTGACTTCGGGCTTCTTGAATTCCGCAGTGAAATTCTTGAGCACCTTGGCGGCAGCCGCCACGTCTTTTTCACCGACGACGATGGCCGTCTGCCCCTTGAGGTCATTGAGCTCAGGCAGGCCAGCGGCTTTCGCGGCGCGGCGGAGGAAGGTGTTCTTGACGACGTGGCAGCGTGCGCCTGCATTCCACAGGCGGTTACGCAGCTCGGAAAACTGATCGACTTTCAGTCCGGTGTAGTCGGCGACGAAGAGGAACGGCGAGGCGTTCAGCTTCGACTGCAAGTCTTCGACGATGGTCGCTTTATCGGGATGCATGTGAGTGAAAAGTGATGGTGAAAAGTGAGAGTAGGCCGCGCGCTAGTTCTTGAGGTAGCTCGAGGCATCGACCTTCACGCCCGGGGTCATCGTAGCGCTAAGGGTCACGTTTTCGACGAAGGCGCCCTTCGCCGTGGCAGGGCGGGCTTTGACGACTGCATCGAGGACGGCGGAGCCATTCTCGACGAGCGCCTGTGTCTCAAAGGAAAATTTGCCGACGGGCACGGCGACGTTGCCATTCTTGTCGAGCTTGAATTCAACGCGGCCCGCCTTCACTTCCTTCACGGCTTTCGCGGTGTCGTCGGTGACGGTGCCGGTCTTCGGATTCGGCATGAGGCCACGGGGTCCGAGCACTTTGCCGAGCTTGCGTACTTCGGCCATGCAGCCGGGCGTGGAGACGGCGACATCGAAATCCTGGAAGCCCTGCTGGCACTTCTCGACCATGTCTTTGTAGCCGACGTATTCCGCACCGGCGTCGCGGGCGGCCTGCGCGGCGGCGCCTTCGGCGAAGACGAGCACGCGAACTGATTTACCCGATCCATTGGGCAGCGGGCAGGTGCCGCGCACCATCTGGTCGCTCTGCTTGGGATCGACTCCGAGCCGGATCGAAAGGGTGACGGTCTGGTCGAATTTCGGCGCTGGCATCGACTTGAGCACGGCGATGGCCTCCGGGAGTCCGTAGGCTTTTTTGGTGTCCACCTTCTCGGCGGCGGCGCGGTAGCGCTTGCTGGCTTTGTGTTGCATGATCGGTTGCAGTCCTGGCGAATCCGGATTCTTGGCCGGGCTCTCCTGCGATGGTCTGTTGAGGTTGAAAAAGCTCGCCTCGGCAGGATGCACGGGGCGAACAGGGAGGCGGAAGGTAGGGATTCGGCTCCGCCTGTCAATCGGCTTTTCCGTTCTGGCGCGAACCGGGCGATTGCAAGTGGTGCAAGCGCGCCGCTCCGGATCACGCCTTCGCTTTCACCGCACCTCGACGCGCTGGACCCACTGGCGGCCGGTGGCCTCGAGGTCGGCGCCGTCCGCTCCGTTTCCAGTGGCGGAAAAATAGTGGGTCTCGATGCCTGCGATGGCGGTGGTGAGTTCGGCACGCTGCTCCGTGGAAAGCGCGAGCGCCTCGTCGCAGTGGATCCGGCGGAGCAACTCGATCACGGTGAAGGGCG
>JBGSYE010000641.1:0-3941 GCA_041751075.1 Chthoniobacteraceae bacterium | reverse complement strand
CCGGGTTCGGTGTCGCCGACGGGACGTGCCCGCTCGTCCGTCACGCGCACGACGAACTGCGCCTTCTGATCGGACTGGGCTATTTCCCCGTGGTCATCGGAAAGGCGGGACATGTCGAAGTCGCGGGATTGACCGGGGATTTCCCCGAGGCCTGCGTGGTCGGGAGCGAGGAGGACATCGCGCGGCTTCCAAAATGTGAACGGTTCGGGGTGATCTCGCAGACGACCCAGCCGATCGAGCACGTCCAGTCCATCGTGGCCGCGCTCCGCGCCGCCCGTCCAGCCAGCGAGGTCCGCTTCGCCGACACCGTCTGCCAGCCGACGAAGAACCGGCAAACCGCGCTCAGGAAGCTGCTCGCCGAGTGCGACACGATGGTCGTGGTCGGCGGACGCAACAGCAACAACACTCTGCAACTCGCCGCCGCCGCCCACGCCGCCGGCCTCATGGTCTTCCACATCGAGCGTGCGGATAAACTCCGCGCCGAGTGGTTCGAGGAAGCGCAAGTCGTCGGCCTCACCGCCGGCACTTCGACGCTGAAAGAGACGGTCGCAGCCGTGCAGCAGCGCCTCGAAGCCATCACACGCGCTGCCGGTGCAGAGAGGCCTTTCACGACTCACTCGGGCTCCATTTGAACAAACCTCAAATCCCGGCGTTCCCGGCTCACGCCTCCCCCAGCCACATGTCGGATTCCATCCATCGCCTGCTCGTCCTATGCCGCGGCGATGCATCGCAGATGGTGCCGTGGATGGAGGAACGCAATTCGCGCTGGCTGCTCACCTGCACGATTACGATCGCCGTCGGATGTGCGTTCTTTGGCGGCGCCGTCGGGTGGTGGCGGGCGCCGGAGCAGGCCGCCTGGACGGCGATCAAGTTTCCGCTGCTGATCTTCGGTACGTGTGGCTGCAATGCTCTCCTGAACGGATTGCTCGCGCAGTTGCTGGGCGCGGGTCTGACGTTTCGACAGACGTCTCTGCTCATCCTGATGAGCTTCACGATCGTGGCGCTCGTGCTTGCGGCGCTCACCCCGGTCGCAATCTTCGTCCTGGCCAACGCCCCGCCCCTCGCCTCCACGAGCCGTGGCACCGGCCACAGCATCGTCCTGCTGATGGATGTGCTCTTCATCGCGTACGCGGGCGTGGTCGCAAACCAGCGGCTGCGGCGCTTGCTCACCCATGTTTGTACGGCGCCCGGCACCGCCGCGCGCGTCTTCTGGAGTTGGCTGGCGGGCAATCTTTCTCTTGGCGCGCAGCTCTCGTGGATTCTGCGGCCCTTCATCGGCAGCCCGCAGCTGACGGTTCAGTTTCTCCGCGACGATCCGTTCCAGGGCACCTTCTACGGCGCCGTCTTTCGAGCTCTCCGACACCTCCTCACCACGCACCTCCAATGAACGAACCCATCGATCCCTCGCAATCTCCGATCCCACCAGCTCGCCCGGCCCCCGCGCCATCCCTGCCGCCACAGACTCCACCGTTGCCAACGGACGCCAGCGCAGGCCTCATCATCGAGGCGCTTTTGAAACGGCCAGCGCAACTCGTCGAGGCACTCCAACGTGACGGATCGGCGCGGATGTCCGCGTGCCTCGTCGCCTTCGCACTGCTGGCGCTCGCCGCCTATGGCCTGCTCGTCGGCAGCTTCCCCGGAGGGGCGCAACTCGGGATCGCGGCTGCAAAAGTGAGCGGCGGCGCGGTCGCCAGCGCGCTCATCTGTCTGCCAAGTTTCTTCATCTTCGCCTGCCTCACCGGAGCGGAGGTCACCTTGCGCGGCACCGTGGGCGTCCTGGCAGGAGTTCTTGCCCTGGCCGCCCTTCTCCTCGTGGGGTTCGCGCCGGTTGCATGGGTCTTCTCGGAGTCCACCAACTCGCTGTCTTTCATCGGCTCCCTGCATCTCGTCATCTGGCTCATCGCGCTGGGCTTCGGACTGCGGCTGCCCCGGGTGCTCATGGAGTCGCTGCGGGTCCGCGAGCGACTGCATCTCCGGGTGTGGGCGGGCATCTTTGTGCTCGTGAGCCTCCAGATGACGACGGCATTGCGACCGATCATCGGGACCTCCGAGCGGTGGCTTCCCGGCGAGAAAAAGTTCTTCGTCGCGCACTGGATTGAAAACCTCACCCGCGATGCCGAGAAAGAAAGCAGACGGGAATAGCGCCTACCGCTTCGGCCAGTTCAGCCGGTCCACTTCCGGCTCGGGCCCGGGGGGCTGAGCGGGCCAGGTGAACTGGCAGGCCTGGCAGTAGTAGTCCTGCTCGATCACGCCCGCGGCGGCCAGAGCGGCGGGCAACGCGCCGACGATGGTCTTGCGGGAGAATTGCGGGAACTGCGCGCGCGACGAGCCACACTCCGGACAATGCACCGCCTCCGCGAGGATCGGGTCGTCCTTCCACGCGCCGAGCTGCGCGATGGCGCGATCCTCCTCGCTGGAATGCACGCGCACGCGGAGATGCGCGCGCGGCGTAAGATTGAAGAGCTTCCACTTCTGCTCGTCGGATTCGTCCTGCAGGTCCGCGTGAAAACCCGCTTCGATCAGGCGCGCGATGAGGCGTTCGGCGGGATCACGTTCATTGAAGGTGGCGACGGCGACGAGTTGTTCCATAGGAGGTGGTGTGGAGTGAATGCGGGTGCTGAGATTTCCCGCGCAGTATCCGTCCGGGCGGGCGGATCATCAAGCAGATGGTGGAGGGGCAGTTTCGCCGAACCAGCCGCGGTGGCGCCCGAACCGCCATGTAACCTTGTGCGAATCTGCCCCGCTACCAAAAAATTGTTTGCCCGCAGTGGGCGGGTGCGGCATCTATACGCCCCGTTTTCGGAAATCCTGAGTAGCTCAGCGGTAGAGCAATCGGCTGTTAACCGATCGGTCGTAGGTTCGATCCCTACCTCAGGAGCCATTCTGAAGTTGCTGAAGATCAGTGGCTCGTCTGTTTGAACCGCGCTTTTTTCGACCGATTGCCAGCAAAGTGTCAGCAGATTCCGCGGTTGATTCGCAATCCCGCGAGAATTCCATTCTTGGCGCGCCAGCGTCCGGCGATCGCCTTCATTGCCTTTCGCGGACCGCGGCCGGGAGGTGCGGTGCCTTGGCGCAGGCGGCTCGCGGGCTGGATCGAGAAAGCGGCGCAGCGCTCGACGCCATGGGGCGACGTGGACCTTGAAGCGGTCTGTCGGAAGACCGGTTACAATCGAGAACATGCGACGCGAGAGCTGTCGGAGATTCGGCGGCAGCGCACCGACTTATTATAGTGTTTGAGACAAAGCTTCGGCGACGACGACGCGGCAAGCCTGCGGCTTGGGGCGTGGTCGCCTGCGAGGAACGATCGTGACCCTGCGGCCCACTCGCACTCTTCATCAGCACGAGAGCGTGCTGGGGTCGGAGGTTGCGGCCAGCTTCGAGGGCCGGCACCTGGGCGTTGACGACCGGCTGGTGACCTGGAAGAAGCCAGCACAGCACACTGATGGTTGGAGTAACGAAAAATGGGGCTCTGCCCGAAAGCCTTTCGGTGAGACTCCTTCGGCTTCAGGTGGGCACGCCCGGCGCCTGCCACAGCTGCAGCGCGGGAGCGAGGCGATCCGTTGGCGGATTCGTCAGTGCTCCACGCCGAGGAAGCCTTGGAATACGCGATCGAACGCTACTGAGCAGAAGCGGAAGAATAGGACAGCCAGCTAATGTCGGGCGCCTCGCGCGGTGCCTCAGCCTCGTTCCCGTGATGAAAATAACGCGACCGACCCGAGCTTCGCCGCGGAGAGCCAGCCGGTGCGGCCGTCGCGGTGGCGGATGAAGCGATAGCCGGTGTGCGATTTTTCGAGGCGGACGATCTCGCCGGGCGAAAGGACGAAGGCGGATTTGGCGGCTTCAAACGGCGAGATGCGGGCGGTGGCTTCGGTGGTGACGACGGCGCGATCGAGCTGGCGCGAGCCGAGCGCGAGGGCGGTGATGGCGGCCAGCAAGGCGCA
>JBGSYE010000640.1:0-2614 GCA_041751075.1 Chthoniobacteraceae bacterium | reverse complement strand
CCGCCATCGCGCAGGCTTTCCGCCGGATCTACTCCGACGCTCTCGCTGAAAGGTGTGCCCCGACCCGCGAACTCGCCGGCGTCGGTGCAGGCGGCTCGCTCCTGCGGGACGGCCACGCTTAAAGAACCCCGGTAGCCATCGCGTGGAGTTATTCGTGCTCCTGTCACTCCTGCACCCGCTGATTTAGAAGCCGCAAGTCATGACCAAATTCCTCAAGTCCCACTGGCAGACCGGATTTTTCCTGCTCCTGCTCTGCTGGCTCCTCGTGGCGTCGGCGTATCACGGCGCGCTGAATCCGAACTCCGGCATCACCGGCATCGACTTCGCCATCTACCACCGCGCCGCCGGCTGGCTGAATGCGGGAGAGCCGCTCTACTACCCCGGCGTCGAGGGGAAGAGCGGCTACATGTACACGCCTCTGGTGGCGTGGGCGCTGCGACCGCTCGCCCGGCTGCCGATGGAGCAGGCGCTCAAGTATTGGTTCCTGGTGAATGCGGTCGCCCTCATCGCCGCGGCTGCGCTCTACGCGGTGGCCGCGCGCCTGCGCTGGCGGAACGCCGCCGCGCTCGGCATCCTGCTCCTCGTCGCCTTTCGCTTCTGGCCGACGACCTGCAATCTCGGCATGGGTCAGGTGAATTGCATGCTCCTCACGCTCGTCGCCGGGATGATGCTCGCCGACAGCCGCGGCCGGATGGGCGCCGTCGCCGTGCTCATCGCCGTGGCCGCGATGATCAAACTCTGGATGATCGGCGCCTTGCTGCATCTCGCGGTGCGACGGAGGTGGGGCGCGGTCGCGGGTTGCTTTGCCGCATTTGGCGGATTGCTCGCCGGCAGCTTTGCGCTCGTCGGCTGGCAGGAATGGGCCGGCTTTGTCGGCACGGTCACGTCCAAGGCCGCGTCCGTGCAGCCTGGCCTCGTCTCGCAATCCATCCCCGGCTTTGCGCGCATCCGCTTCTCCGAGTCAGGGCTGGTCGAGCCGCTGGTGGACAGCCCGCTCGCCGGCTATGCCTTCCTCGGCGCCGGGTATCTCGCCGTGGGTCTGGCACTGGCCTGGCTGTGGTGGAAAGCCCCGGCGCGCACTCCGTATGAGACGCTGCTCCGCTTCGGCTTTTCCATCCTCTCGCTGCTCCTGCTGTTGCCGATCTGCCACATGGAGTACTACATCCTCGCCGTGCCGCTGCTTTGGGCCTTCGTCGCACCGGGCGAGGTGGAGCGCCCGCACCTCGGCGCGATCCTCGGCGCCGCCCTGGTCTATATCGCTTTCACCCGGCCCGTGCCAGTCTCGGGGCCGGGACTCGCCGCCGTCCGCGAAGGGACCAAGTCCCTCATCGTCTCGGTCCCCTTCTTTGCCGGTGTGGCTCTGTGGATCGTCACGTTCCTCGAGCTGAAGCGCGTCGGGCAAGCCGTTGCGAAACCTACGACCGACCGATCGATCGCTGCCGCCAGCCAGCCCGCGGCGGTCTGATTTCCGACCCGCACACATTCACCGCCCTCACTCTTCCACCATGCGCATCCTTTTCATGTTCGTCGTCGATTGGTCCAAGGAGATCGCAGACTACGATCATGGCATCGTGCCGTCGCACCGGCTCTTCGGTTACGCGGAACTCAAGAAGATGGGCCATGAGCCTTCGACCGTTCCGCGCCCCGGGTGGCTGCGCCAGTTTCTCTCTAAGCCGATCTTTTACCGCATCTATCAGTCGCTCGCCGCGGTGTGGCGGCAGCGGAATGTGGACGCCATCTTTGCCATCAACGAAGCCGCCGCGCTACCGCCGCTGATCCTCAAGCGACTCGGCCTGCTCAAAACGCCGATCATCGTCTTCAACACCGCGCTGATGCATCCGCGCAACCGCTCCGGCCTGCGCAAGGCGATGTGGGACTGGACGCTCGGCGCCGCCGAAGCCGTGGCCTCGCAGACGAAGATGGAACTCCACGCGGTGTGGAAGGAATTCCACCTGCGCGAAGATCGCCAGCACTTCATGCCGATGCTCGTGGACATGGAGTTCATGCAGCCCGAGCCCGATGTGCCGGTCGCGGACTACTGCCTCTCGGTCGGCACGAATGAAGCGAAAGATTTTCCGACGCTGATGAAGGCGTTTCCGAAAGACGAAAAGCTCATCATCGTGACCGACGCTTACAACGCCGGGATCATCGAGAAATCGCGCGAACCCGGCATGCCCGTGGAAGTGCTGCAAGCCATCCCGATCACGCGGATCAAGCGCATGTATCAAGAGGCGAAGCTCACGATCAATCCACTGACCGAGACCCCCTATGGCTCCGGCCACACCGTCGTGCTCGAAAATATGGTGCTCGGCAAACCCGTGATCGCCACGCGAGTCGGCGGGATGATCGACTATTACGAAGCAGGCGTCTCCGCGATCGACTACGAGGCTGGGAACGTCGAAGACCTGCGCCAGAAGATCCGCGCCTATCTCGCCGATCCCGCAAAGTTCGCGCACATCGGGCGCCAGTCGCCGGAGTGGGTGCGTCCCTTCTCGTCGTTTGAATTTGCGCGCACCGTGTTGCGCATCGCCGGTCAACTCTGCCCCGGTCGCGAGACCCGCGCGACCGCCGCCGCCCATGCCACTTATTGATTCCACGACCCCGACGAACCCGA
>JBGSYE010000639.1:0-1921 GCA_041751075.1 Chthoniobacteraceae bacterium | reverse complement strand
TGTTTGAGCTGCGCGAAGTGCGCGCGCGTTTTCGGCGCGCGCCGCTGGCCTTCTGGATGGCGCTGCTGGTCACGCTGCTCTTCGCCGTGCCGCTCTATCTGCTGAAGATCGAACTCACCCCGCGCGAACTGGCGTGGCTGCCGAGCCTGCTCTTCGTGGCCTTCATCTTTCCCGCGCGCATCCTCACCGGCTGGGCCACCAGCCGCGCCCTGCGCCGCGAGGCGGATCGCCACTGGACCGCGCGCTGGCTCGGCCGGCTGGCCATCCTGCCCGTGGCGATCGCCTACTCGCTGGTGGTGTACATCACGCCCTACCTCTCGTGGAATGGCGCGCGCAGCCTGCTCGAGCAGCACGCCTTCCTCGTCCCCGCGCCGCTCATGGCGCTGTGAGAATCGCGCAGCAAAGCGGCGGCATACTGGGAGCGGCGAGCGAACCCGGGGAAAGGCGCGGCCTTTACCGCGCATCTGCCGGCGGGCTAGAGTCGCGTCCGCATTTCACCCCCCAGCCACCCTCCCCATGAAAACCACCTGCCAAATCTCCCGCCGCCACTTTCTCGCGACCGCCGCCGCCGCGTTTGCCGCGCCGCGCGTGCTCACCGCGCAGAAGACGGACAAACAACTCGTCATCGGCCAAGGCGCGCATCGCTATGAAGTGCAGCATGGGTGGGCGCAATTGCCGGACAAGTATGCGTGGCAGACGACGCACAATGTGGCGGTGGATCGCGAGGGGTTGCTCTACGTCATCCACGAAGGGCGGGAGGAACTGAAAGATCATCCGTCCATCTTTGTCTTCGATCCGGCCGGAAAATTCGTGCGCGCATTCGGCAGCCAGTTTCAGGGCGGCGGGCATGGACTCGAGGTGCGCAATGAAGGGCGCGACCAATTCCTCTGGGTCACCGCGTATCAGATGAAGAAGAGCTTCGCGAAGCTCACGCTCACCGGCGAGGTCGTGTGGGAAAAGCGCGCGCCCATGGAGTCGAAGCTCTATCCCGAGGGCGAGGACACCAGGCCGGAGAAGCGCTGGGGTCGCGACGCCTTCATGCCGACGAATTTCGCCTTCCTGCCGGACGGCGGATTTTTCCTCGCCGACGGCTACGGCTCCTATCGCATCCATCGGTACGACAAAGACGGGAATTGGCTGTCGATGATCGGCGAGCCTGGGAAGGAAAACGGGCAATTCAATACGCCGCACGGACTGTGGATCGACAACCGACCCGGCCGCGAGGGGTCGCTCGTGGTCGCCGATCGCGCGAACAAGCGGCTGTAGTGGTTCACCTTTGAAGGGAAACATCTCAAGACGCTCGACGGCTTCATCCTGCCGGCCAATGTGGACAGCCTCGGCGAGGTGCTGCTGGTGCCGGACCTCAGCGCGCGCATCACTCTGCTCGACAAGGACGACAAGGTCATCACGCATCTCGGAGAGGATCCGGCATGGCGCGAGCAGGTGCTCAAAGACAAGATGGCGCTGCGGAGGAACGAGAAAGGCGAGGGCTGGGTCTCAGGCAAATTCCTGCATCCGCACGACGCATGTTTCGATCCGGCAGGAAATATCTACGTCGCGGAGTGGGTGCAGACCGGCCGCATCACGAAGCTGCGGAAGGTGAGCTGATCGGTGGATGGCGCGCTCCGAGCGCCATGGCCCAGGATTGCCGCCAAAGCCCGGGATCGGCCCTGTTCATTTCAAAGCATCCCTCAATAGTTGCAGATCTTGTTTCTAGCCAGCCCCCCTTAAGACCGCTTCCTCATCCGGCGCCGTTTGGGTCGTTCCCGGCGCGACTCGGGGGTCGGTTTTTGAGTTATCGCGGTGCGATCAAACCCGGACGGTGGGCATTCAAACCCGGACCGTGTGCGATCAAAGGCGGACGGGGTTCCAGGGAGCGCAGCCGGGCGTCAGCCGGAACGGAGCGGAGGCTGACGCCCGG
>JBGSYE010000638.1:0-2472 GCA_041751075.1 Chthoniobacteraceae bacterium | reverse complement strand
GCGGCGAGATGCCGCGCGATGGCAATGCCGGCGAGCTGGCTCGCCGCTTCGAGACTGTCGATCTCCTGCACGCTCGGCCGCTTCGGCACGCGGTGATAGATCGCAAAGGTGCCGATCACATGATCATCGCTCGACATCACGGGGGCCGACCAGCAGGCGCGCAGACCGTGCGCCAGCGTGACGTCGCGGAAATCGCGCCAGAGCGGATTCGTGGCGATATCCTCGGCGATGACGGGAGTGCCGAGATAGGCGGCCGTGCCACAGGACGCCGCCTCCGGACCGATCCGAATGCCGTCGAGACATTGTAGAAATGAATCCGGAAGGTTCGGCGCCGCGCCGCACCGCAGGCGCCCCTCGCCGTCCACGCGATGAATGGCGCAGAGCATCCCTTCGTGCTGCTGTTCGACGAGGCGAACGATGGCCTCCAGCGCCGTCCGCAGCGCCGCGCCGCGGGCGATCAGTTCGAGTACCCGCCGCTGCCCGGCGATGAAGATCTCCGCCCTTTTTCGCGTGGTCACATCGCGGGCCACGCAAAAGAGCTTCCGGTCGCCGGCACACCAATTCGCGGACCACATGACGTGCGCCGTCGAACCATCCTTGCGCAGGCAGCGGTTCTCAAAGTCGCGCGTCGCCCGGCCATTCATGACCGACACGGTCTCGTTTTTGGTGCGCGCCAGATCCTCGGGATGCACGATCTCCACGTAAGGCCGGCCGAGCAGCTCCTCGCGGGTGTAACCCCACACCCGCTCCGCCGCCGCGCTGACCTCGGTGAATGCGCCCGTCTCGTCGATCGAGCAGATCACATCGAGCGAGTTGGCCACCAGCTCGCTGAGCGTGTGCGAGGCCGCGCGCAATTCCACGGTGACGCGCCGCAGATCGGCTTCCGTGCGCTTTACCCGCAACATCGCCTCGATGCGGGCGACGAGTTCGTGATTGGAAATGGGCCGCGCGATGTAGCCGTCAGCACCGGATTCCAGGCCGGACGCCTGCTCTTCGCTGGAGATGCGATCACCCGAGAGATGCATGATGCAGAGGCCGGCGGTGGCGGGATCGGCCTTCAAACGCCGGCACAGGTCGAGCCCCGAGACATCCGGAAGATTGATGTCGAGCAACACCAGATCCGGCGGTTGGGCAGCGATTGCCGCCAGCCCTTCCGCGCCGCTCGCAGCACCGCTGGCCACGAAACCGGCCTCGGCGAGGATGAGCAGGCTGATCCCCAGAATATCGCGGTCGTCGTCGATGACGAGAATGCGCTCCCGATGGATCGGGCAGCGCGCGGCGTTGGAGGGGGCCGGGCTCGCGACCATCTCGCGGTCATACGAATCGCGCCCATCGGGATCGTCCAGGCCGGTTATCCGCGCATCAGCGCCTGGCGCGTAAGTCGTCTGCATTGCCACTGTCCTAGCTGGCATCGGTGCATCGAGGGCCGCGGAGAGTGCGTATTTCACGCGGGGAAAACTGGGGAGCGCGTGGCGACGCCCGGCCCGGTCCGACTCACAGACCCTCCAACGAAGACAAGCTGAGAATAAACTCGCGATGCCATGCCTCGAAGTGCTCCGGTGCGGCGCAAAGGATAAAACGCAACTGGTCCTGCGGCCGCGGCAGGATCAGGCAACTCAGGCGGAAGCGCTGCGCGGAGAGGACAAACTCGAAGATGCATTCGACGGTGCTATGTCCGCAGATCCGGAGCGGATTGATCGTCATGCTGGAGAACTGCACGTCACGGCATTCCGGTGGCAGGAGCGAACGGGCGACCTTCGCGTAATGGGTGAGCGTCTCAATGGTCACCGGCCGATAAAGCTCCTTTGGTGCGGCGGTGATGGTCGCATCGCCCGCCGTGGCGCGTGAGGGAGTCAGAAGCGCGCGTCCGGCATTACCGACCAGATGCCAGCCGGGCGGCGGGACATACGAAATGGGCGTGCGGCCATCGCGAAACTTCACACTGGGAAATGTGCTGCCATCGACTTCGTAGGTGGAGTCGAGCGGAATGAAGTTCATCTCGCCGTGAGCCGGCAGGACGGTGGCCACGGCGAGCGCGGCGAGGATTACTCGAAGTACCATCGTCCTTTTTTGTAACTAATGAGCGTGAGCGTGCCGGGCGGAGGTTCGGTATAGAATTGGGTGTCGAAGAACCAGCTCCGCTTGGGCGCGGAATAGACATTCGCCTTGCCCCAGATGCCGGTCGCCTGCTCGCTCGCGAAGAGCTGCACCATCGAACCGTAGTAAGTGAAGGCGACGTTGTTTCCCCATGTCTCCATGAAGCGCGGAAAATTCTCCGCGCCGCCGCTGTAGTTTCCGCCCGCCGTGGGGACGATGCCGGAGACGATGGCAGTGTTCACCGTGGTCGCCTTGGCCACGCGGTTGCTGAGGCTCAACCAGCTCTTCGTGTCGTCCCAGTTATTCGACAGGATCATCACGGCATCGGCGATCACGGCGGAAGGTTGCTTGAGATAGCCTGCGACGGTATTCTTG
>JBGSYE010000637.1:0-5003 GCA_041751075.1 Chthoniobacteraceae bacterium | reverse complement strand
CGTGGCAGCGGCAGGCGATCGCAGTGCTCGACGGCGTGATCGCGCATCGCGTGAAGCTCGACCGCGAGTTGCCCGAGCCGGAGAAGCTCGTCGCCTGGCTGCAGGAACAGTCCGCGCCGGTGCTGCCGACGCTGCCCGACTCGCTGGCCTCGCGGGAGTCGATCGGCTGCAAGCAGTGGGAGTGGCGCGGATTGAAATTTGCGATCATCTGCTTCCACCTGGAAAATTCCGCCTCCGCGCATCTCGTCACTACCTGGCACGGCGGGCTGAAAGGCGCGCCGCCACTCGGACACATGATCTACGGACGCAGCGGTGCGTGGAGCACGGCGACGTGGAGCGAAGGCGGCCTCGCCTGCATGCTCCTCACGGATGCCGGCGACGACGCGCTGCGGAAGCTGCTGGCGGCAAACGATGCGCTTCCCTCCGGCATCCTCCTCGCGGCTGCTTCGGAGGCGTCGCGCCCATGAGTTCCCTTTACTCGCGCTATGCGGAATGGCTGCACACGGACTGGCCGGCGGGCACGGTCGAGAAGCTCCCGGAGTGCGACGAGCGCGGGCGGACGAGCATCCCTGGCATCCGCATCGTGGGTGATCTCACCGGCATCCCGCTGCTGAAGTTTTCCTCCGACTCCGGCGCGCGCGCGGTGCGGGAGATCGCAGGGGAAAAGGCAGAAGGCGGAAGGCAGAAGGCAGAAGTGCTCGATCTTGCCATCATCGGCGCGGGCGTGTCGGGTGTGTCGGCGGCGATCGAGGCGCGCCGGGCGGGGCTGAACTTTGTGATCTTCGAGGCCAGCGAAGTCTTCTCGACGGTCGTCAACTTTCCCAAAGCCAAACCGATCTACACCTACCCGACAGAGATGAAGCTCGAGGGCGGGCTGCAATTCACCGCTGACGTGAAAGAGGCGCTCGTCGCGGAGATGGAGGCGCAGCGCAAGGAGGCGGGCGTCGAAGTGACGCCGGCGCGCATCGAGCGGCTCGAAAGCGTGAGCGATGGGATCGTGCTGCATCACGCCGACAAGAAGACTACGCGGGCGCGGCATGTGATCATCGCGATCGGGCGCAGCGGGAATTTCCGGAAGCTGGGCGTGCCCGGCGAGGAGTTCGACAAAGTCTATAACCGGCTGCACGACCCGAAGGAATTTGCCGGGAAGCAGGCGCTCGTGGTGGGCGGTGGCGACTCGGCGATGGAGACGGCGATCGCGCTCGGCGCCTGTGGGGCGCACGTCACGCTCAGCTATCGCAAGAAGGAATTTTCGCGGCCCAAGCCGGAGAATGTCGAGAGCCTGCGGGCGCTCGAAGGCGATGTGAAGCACCCGGTGCATGTCGTCCACCCGGCCAGCGAGCGAGTCGGCACCGTCGTCACGCACGCGATGCAGCGCGGGGCTTCCCAGGGCTCGGTGAAGCTCATGCTCGGCTCGGAGGTGCTCGGCATCACCGGGGACGCCGTGAAGCTGCGCGATGCGGAAGACGCCGAGGTAGAGATACCGAACGATGTCGTCTTCAAAATGATTGGCCGCGAGGCGCCGCTGGATTTCTTCCGCCGCAGCGGGCTGGCGATCCGCGGCGAATGGACCGCGAAGACCTGGTGGAGCTTCATCCTCTTCGGCCTCTTCTGCATTTTCCTCTATCACTGGAAAGCGGGCGGCGGGCATGTGCTCTACGAGACCTTCAAGGCGCATCGCTGGTTTCCCTTCAATGTCCCCGACTGGCTGACCGCCCTCTCCTCCGCCGGAGGCGATCCGGCGACCATCCTCGGCACGCTCAAGGACGCCATCGGGTCGCCGAGCTTCTACTACTCCTTCGTGTATTGCGCAGCGATCGTGATCTTCGGCTTCCGCCGGATCGCCCGCCGCCAGACGCCCTACATCACCACGCAGACGCTCACGCTCATGGCCGTGCAGGTGGTCCCGCTCTTCCTGCTCCCGTATTTCGTGCTGCCGTGGATGGGCGCGAACGGGTGGTTCGACGCCGGCTTCGGCAAAGGATTTGCGGATCAATTTTTTCCCGTGGAACAAGGCGAGCGCACCTACTGGCGCTCGTTTGGCTTCATCCTCGCGTGGCCGCTCTTCATCTGGAATTTCTTCACCGATCACCCGACCACCGGCTGGCTCGTGCTCGGGTTCGTGCAGACCTTCGTGATCATCCCCCTCATCGTCTGGCGCTGGGGCAAGGGCGCCTATTGCGGCTGGATCTGCTCGTGCGGCGCGCTCGCCGAGACCCTCGGCGACACGCATCGGCACAAGATGCCGCACGGCCCGCGCTCGAATCGCTGGAACATGACCGGCCAGATTATCCTCTGGATCGCGATGCTCCTGCTCGTGCTGCGCATCCTCGGCTGGATCGCGGCGGCGGTGCCGGCGCTCGGCTTCCTCGGCTTTGGGAATGGGCTCTACTACGGGCTGCTCGGCGGCTTTGCCCAGAGCGGGCCGCTGAGCTGGTTCTCGTATCGCTACATCGTCGATCTCTGGCTCGCGGGCGTGATGGGCGTCGCCGCGTATTTCTGGTTCAGCGGGCGGGTGTGGTGCCGCTTTGCGTGTCCGCTGGCGGCGCTCATGCACATCTACGCGCGTTTTTCGCGCTACCGCATTTTCGCGGAGAAGAAGAAGTGCATCTCCTGCAACGTCTGCACCAGCGTGTGCCATCAAGGCATCGACGTGATGAACTTCGCCAACAAAGGCATGCCGATGGAGGATCCCCAGTGCGTGCGCTGCTCGGCCTGCGTGCAGCAATGCCCGACCGGCGTCCTCGCCTTTGGCCGGCTCGGCGAAGATGGCGTGCCGATCCTCGATCGTCTCGGCGCTTCGCCGGTGCGGATGCGGGAGGGGAAGTGACACTGCCTATCCCGGCGGATATTCGCAGGGAATCGGCTGCCGTCCGTGACGGCGATAGGTCGAAAAGTCGTTGCGGTCCACGGTCCACACCTTGCAGCGTTCGGTGAGTTCGGTCATCCGCACGAGGCAGGCATCCGCGAGATCCATGGGATGATCTGCGTACTTCCCTGCCAGCTCGACGACTCGCGATAGCTCGGCCGCGAGCACAAATGCTGGATCGAGGATGAGTTCACCGCGGGCGACGAACTCCAGAATCGCGATCGGAGCTTGAGTGACGGCTGCCGCTTCGGCCAGCACTGCGTCGCAGGTGTGGAACGGCGCGTGAAGACGCACGGCTTCCGCAGCCCACGGATGGTGCGCATCGAGCCGGTCAAGTGCGGCGATGATCAGGCCGGAGTCAGCGATTTTTTCCACGCTTCGCCAGTAGCCTTGCGCGCATGATCTCGCGGACCCGCTGATTGGTGTAGGGGCCCTCGCCGATGGCGAGCGAACCAACCAAATCTTCCGAGGCGAACTTGTGCTTCTTCTTCGGCGTCCTCATCTTCACGTCCTTTTCGATCAAGCTGCGGACGTATTTCTCGCGGTCGAGGCCAAGGCGCGCGGCCTGTGCATCGGCTTGAGCGAGGAGGCGGTGCGGGAGCGGGATGGTGAGCACTTCCGTCATAAGTGAGGGAATAACGCACCACCCTTAGCCGGTCAACGCCCACAACTCTGCTTGACCTTCGCCCCCCCGGCGAAAAGCTTCCGCCCCGCAATGGCGAGCACTTCACGGCCCTATCCCAGCAGCACCCACGGCGATCCCGGGCGCTGGCATGAGGTCCACCTCCCGGATGGCTCGCCGCGCCCGCTGTACGCGAAGCTGATGGCGGACTTCTCCGACCTCGGCGCGCAGGAGTTGCGCGCGCTGGGCGAGCGCATGGAGGCGACGCTCCGCGAGATGGGGGTGACCTTCGACATCATCCGCAACGATCCGTGGGGCCGGCAGCCGTGGACGTGCGATCTGCTCCCGCAGGTGTTTTCCGGCGAAGATTGGATGCGGATCGTGGCGGGCTTCCGCCAGCGGTTGCGCGCGTTTGAGAGTTTCCTCGACGATGTCTATGGGCCGCGGGAGATCCTCCGCTCCGGGGCGGTGCCGATCCAGGCGGTGCTGGCGAGCGCGCACTACCAGAGCGCGACGGTGGGGCTGCCGCGGCCGCGCGGCGCTTTCCTGCACCTCTGCGGCATGTGCGTGACGCGCGACGCGCGCGGCGCCTGGCTGGTGAAGAATCACCATTTCAGTCACGCCGCGGGGATCAGCTACATGATGCAGAACCGCCGGGCGCTGGCGCGGGTCGTGCCGGAGATTTTCCAAGACGCCACGGTGCAGTCGCTCGCGGAGACGCCGCTGGCCATCCTCGAGCGGCTGCGCGAAGCCGCCGCGCCTTTCGGCGGCGACCCGACGGTAGTGCTGCTCTCGCCCGGGCCGCAGAGTACGGTGGCTTCCGAGCTGAGCTTCCTCGCCCGCCGCATGGGCATCCCCGTGGTGCAGGGCGGCGATCTGCTCGTGCTCAATGACTGCGTGCATCTCAAGACGGTGCGCGGGCTCGAGCGCGTCGAGGTCATCTACAATCGCATCGCCGACGCCTGGCTCGATCCACTGGTGTTCCGGTCGGACTCGGTACTTGGCGTGCCGGGGCTCGTGCATTGCCTGCGCAAAGGCACCGTGGCGCTGGTGAATGCCGTGGGCTCGCAGCTCGCCGACGACCGCAGTCTCCTCGCCTTCTCTTCGCAGATCATCCGCTTTTACCTCAACGAATCGCCGATCCTGCCTTCCGCTCCGACGCTCTGGCTGGGCGACATCGACCAGCGCGAGATGGTGCTGGAAAACCTGGCCGACTGGCGCGTCCTGACCGTCGGTCGCGACAATCGCTCCGCCTCCTGGCAGCGCGAAAGGCCGGGCGACGAAACCACGCTGCGCGCCGAGATCCGCAAGTCGCCGAGCCGCTACGTCGCGCAGTGCCGGGAGGAAGGCGTGCGCACGCTGTGCTTCGAGGGCGGTCGGCGCGTCGAGCATCCGCAGGATCACATCGTCTATGCGATCCGCGCCGGCAGTGATTTCGATGTCTTCCCCGGCGCTCTCACGCGGGTGCATTCGCGCGGCGAGGAGCGCGGCGAATTCGGGCTCGGCTGGACC
>JBGSYE010000636.1:0-1613 GCA_041751075.1 Chthoniobacteraceae bacterium | reverse complement strand
TGATGTAGCGAGTGGCCTGACGGCACACTCGCTCTACGCCCCAGAACCTCGATCAAACGCTCCGCTGCCCGGTGAATCTCGAACCGGCTCGCAAAGCAACGCCGCGCGCGGTGCCGCATCGCATCCCGCTCCCCAGCGCCCGTCGCCATCCAGCGTCGGAGCAGGCGCGTGGTGCCATCGAGATCGTCCGGCTGGGCCAGCCCCGCGCCATCGCAGACCACTTCACGCCAGATATTCACATGATTCGAAATCAGCGCGGGCACTCCACACGCGAGCGCCTCGACCACCGCGACGCCGAAATTTTCCTGATGCGAAGGAAGCACAAACGCATCCGCCGCATGGAATGCACCCCACTTCAAATCCCCCGACACCATGTCGCCCCACACGATGTCCGCACCAGTCGCTCCCTCCCGCGAGCGTGCCTCCAGCCTCACCCGATACGCAGGGTCCGCACACGGTCCGAGGAAAAGCACGCAAGCGGACTGGTCCCACTCCGGCTGACCGCGCACTGCGCGCACCGCATCCACGAGGAGATCGCAGCCCTTCTTCTCATGGATCCGACCGAGAAAGAGGATGACGCGCCGGCCGCGCAACTGCGGCATCGCTTCCAGAAACGCCTCCCGCTGCCGCATGGCATCGCCCGGCGGCGCGGCGATCCCGAGCGGCACGATCACCTTGCGACACCGGAAGGGTGTGAACGATCGGCGCGAACTCCGCCATTCCTCCTGCGAGGTGAAGATGACCGCCGCCGCCTGCTCCATGGCGCGATGCTGCCAGAGCCACCAATAGACACACTTCTTGAGATGCTTGAGCGGATAGGTGCGGCGAAACCAATCGTCGAGCATCCCGTGCGCGAAGAGGAAATACGGCGTCCGTCCGCCATGTAGCGCGCGCCATGTGCCGACATTGTGGTGCTGCCAGAAGCCGTGCGCGACCACCGCATCGAAATCGCCCGCCCGCTCCCGGAGCCACGACTCCAGCCTGGCCGAATACCCGAAGCTCCCCCGCCCCGGCCCGAGCGCATGCACCGGCACCGGCGCGTCCACAACCCACGGCTCACTTTCCAAATCGAGCGACACGATCTCGACGGTGTGCCCGAGCTGCCGGTGGGCGACGGCCAGTTGCAGCAACGCCTCCGCCGTGCCGCCGGTCGCGGGATTCACGCTGTGGATGGTGTGAAGGATGCGCACAGCGCGTGTGACTTTGGAGCCGGCAACCGGGCTCGAACCGGTGACCTGCTGATTACAAATCAGCTGCTATACGGAACGTGCTGCGCTGAGTTTTTACTCTGGAGGCGCGGCGTTTTTCTGGCCCCGGATGGCGCCATTCTATACCGCGATTCTATACTATACTGCAGCTTTTTTTCGTGGGTGTCGCCGAAAAGCGCGGGGCGTATGCGACTGAGCGTAGCGGAGAGCGCCCAGGAGCACTGAGCAATCCCGACCGGAGGCGTCGGTCTTTGCTACGCGGCATAGGGCCAGACGGCCCGCGGAACTACGCCGCTACTGTCGCGCCGAAGTTGACGCGTTGCGCTTGGACGAAGCTGTGATCCTCTCGCAAATGGCCGTAGGTTTTCATGCAAAGCGATCCGCCGTCCTTATGACCCAGCCAGC
>JBGSYE010000635.1:0-8043 GCA_041751075.1 Chthoniobacteraceae bacterium | reverse complement strand
GCGCCATCCGTGCGCGCAGGCAATTCCCGCCGGCCAGAGGCGCGCAGCGCCGCCGCCGCGGCGAGCGCTTCGCCCTTCGTCAGATACGGCGTCCGCCCGGTGAGCTTGAAGTGGCAGCACTCCGTCCGGCGGATGCAGTCCCGCTCGACCGGACGCGCGGCGAGATCCTCGTAAATCGCGCGCACGGCGGCGATGGCTTCGGACGAAGTCGGTGGAATCTTGCGCTTCATGCGTACTGGCCCGCAGCGTGGCCGGAGGCCCAGGCCCATTGGAAATTGAACCCGCCGAGCCAGCCAGTCACGTCCACCACTTCACCGATGAAATACAGCCCCGGCACTTTGCGCGCCTCCATCGTCTTGGAGGAAAGCTCGGACGTCTCCACGCCACCGAGCGTCACCTCCGCTTTGCCATAGCCCTCCGTGCTGGCTGGCGCGAGTGGCCACGCATTCAGCCGGGATGCAAAGACACCGAGCTCGTGCGCGCTCCACTGCGCCAGCGGTTTCGCGGGCGCAAAGCGCTCGCACCACGCCTGGGCGAAGCGTTCCGGCCAGTGGTGCGCGAGCAGCGTCGCCGGTTGCGCCCGACTTCCGCGCCACGAGCGCAGCACCGCCGCGGCTTCCAAGCCCGGCAGCAGATCGCAAGCGACCGTCGCACCTTCCCGCCAGTACGACGACACCTGCAGCACGGCCGGCCCGCTCACGCCGCGATGCGTGAAGAGCAGACTCTCCGCAAACGCGCCGCCTTCGCAGCGCAACGTGACCGGCAACGAGAGCCCGCTCAGTCGCGCGAAGCCGGCGTCTTCTTCCGCAAACGTGAGTGGCACGAGCGCGGGCCGCAGCGCGGTGACGCCGAGTCCGAACTGTTGCGCGAGCCGATGGCCGAAATCCGTCGCGCCCAATTTTGGAAACGACAGTCCACCCGTGGCGACGACCAGCGACTGCGCCTCGAAAACTCCGGCGCTCGTCCAGACGCGGAAGCCATCCGGCTTCGAGACTTCATTGACGCGGCAGCCAGTGCGCACTTCCACGCCCGCCGCCGCGCATTCCGCGAGCAGCATCTCGATGATCGCGCGCGAACTCGTGTCGCAGAATTGCTGGCCGAGCTTCTTCTCGTGGTAGGCGATGTCGTGCTTCTCCACGAGCGCGATGAAGTCCCAGGGCGTGTAACGGGCCAGCGCCGACTTGCAGAAGTCGGGCTGCGCCGAAAGGAAGTTCTCCGGTCCCGCGTGGAGGTTGGTGAAATTGCAGCGGCCGCCGCCGGAGATCGCGATCTTCTTTCCCACGCGGTCATTGTGTTCGAGCACCACCACGCGCCGGCCGCGTTTGCCAGCTTCGATCGCGCACATCAGCCCCGCGCCGCCGCCGCCAATGACCACCACGTCACAGGCGTCAGTCACGAGGCGGAGAGATGCAGTTGCGGCGCCCCAGTTGGGTGCCACGGATTGCGCGCAAAGTCCGATGTCTCGATCTCCGCTGCCAGATCTCGGCAGAGCCGCAGCACCCGCGCGACATCCAGCCGGAGATGCGCAGGCGCGTAGGGTTCCAGATTTCGCGCTGCGAGGTTGAAAAGGCGCACCGCCGGACGCAGCCGCGTGGCGTGTTTGAGGTGCGCCGGATGCAGGAAATTCTTCTGCAGATGCACAAACGCTCCGGCAAGCTGGATCAGGGCTTTGAAAAAAAGACGGTCGCCGCCTTCCGTCCGCAGCCAGAGGTGCTCGAGCACATCGTGCGCTTCGTAGTATTGCTGCGCGTTGAAGCAGGTGAAGTAGCCGGTGTAGTGGGGATCGAGCGCGCCCGCGGGGCCGGCGCCGAGCTCGCCGACGAGGGCGGTGATGCGGTCGCTTTTTTTCATCGCGCGGTTTCCAGGGGCGAAACTATTCTGTCGCGCCCTGTGCGTGACAAGCTGCGATTGAAATCCAAGGAAACGGCCGCGCGTCGATGACGGCACGGCTCCTCGCACCCATCGCCCTCGGGCTGCTCGTCCTGATCGCCTGCTCGGCGCTCTTTTCCGCGATCGAGACCGCGCTCTTTTCGCTCCAGCCCTTTCACATCGAGCGGCTGAAGAAACGCCGGGCCAGCTTTGCCCAGGCCCTCTCCCGACTCATGGAGAATCCGCGCCGCCTGCTCAGTGCGATCCTCCTCGCCGACGCGCTCGTCAATCTCCCGCTCATCGTCCTCACGCTTTTCCTCCTGCACGAAAGCCACGCCTTGCGCTGGCCGCTCTGGGGCGCCGCGCTCGCCGTCTTCGGCCTCATCGTCTTCGTCTGCGACTTCATCCCGAAGCTCGCCGCGCTGGCCGAGCCGTATCGCATCGCGCGGATCGGCGTGCGGGTGATGGATTTCCTGACGCCCGCGCTCGATCCTGTCGCCCGCGTGCTCCAGCGGCTCAGCGAACGGATCGCCGCCGTGGTGACTCCGGCCGGCTTGCGCACCGGCCATGTCCTGCGCGAAGACGAACTCGCGACGCTCATCGAGCTGAGCGCCGAGGAGGGAGCGCTCGAGGAGAGCGAGAGCGAGATCATCCAGGAGATCATCAAGCTCGGCGACAAGCACGCCCACGACTGCATGACGCCGCGCGTCGATGTCTTCGCCGTGCCGGACGATCTCACGCACGAGGAACTCATCCCGCAGTTGCGCGCGCGCCGCTTTCGCCGGGTGCCCGTCTATGGCGGGACGCCGGACGACATCGTCGGCGTGCTCGACGTGCGCAGCTTTCTCCTCGATCCCTCGACGCACTACACCGAGCGGCTTTCCACGCCGTCCTTTGTGCCCGAGACGATGAAGGCGATCACGCTCTTGCGCAGCTTCCTCAAGCATCCGCAGGGGCTCGCTTTCGTGGTGGATGAACACGGCGGCGTCGAGGGCCTCGTGACGCTGGCAGATATCGTCGAGGAGATCATCAGCGACGCCGTGCCGCTCGCCGATCAAGCGCTCTACATCGAGGAGATCGGCCCCGGGCGTCTCGTCGTGAACGGCCGCGCCCGCCTCGACGACATCAATGAACTCCTCGGCACGCATCTCGTGGAGGAGGGCCTCGACACCATCGGCGGACTCATCTTCAACCGCCTCGGCGCGCTGCCCAAGCCCGGCGCGACGCTCGAAGTCGATGGGCTGACGCTGCAAGTGCGGCGCACCTCGCGCAAACGTGTCGAGGAAGTCGCCATCACCCAGCCGTGCGAGCCGCCCACCGACGACGAGGAGAGGGAGAAAGGGAAATGATCTGGCTCGCGGTCGCACTCTGTCTGGCAGTGTCCTTCATCTTTTCCGGCATCGAGTCCGGCCTGCTCTCGATGAGCCGCGTCCGGCTGCGCCATCGTGTGAAGCACCGCGACCGCGCCGCGATGAAGCTCAACCGGATGCTCGCGCGCCCGGAGCGTCTGCTCGTGACGGTGCTGCTGGTGACGAATCTCATGAACATCGCCGCCATCGCCCTCACCACGAGCGAACTCGTGCGCCAGCTCGGCACGCGCGGCTACCTAGTGACCCTCCTGCTCGCGCTGCCGGTCTATTTGCTCGGCCTGGAGGTCCTGCCGAAGTCGTTGTTCCGCCGCTTTCCCTACCGCGCGCTGGCCGCGCTGGCCGGCCCCTTGCGCGTCGCCGACACGATGCTCACGCCGTTCCATTTCGTCGCCGAGGCGGTCGCGAGGATGCTCTTTGGCAAGCGCCCGCCGAATCAGCAGAAGCTCTTCACCGCGCGCGAGGATTTCAAATACCTCACCTTTGAAAGCGAACGCTCCGGCGCGCTCACGGGCGAAGAGCGCCAGCTCATCCACACCGTCATCGACTTCCGCAATCTGCTCGCGCGGGACGTGATGGTGCCGATGAAGGACGTGCGGACGATCGCGGCCGACGCGACGATCGACTACCTGCTCGCCCACAGCGCGGATGCGAAGTTCGATCGCTGGCCCGTGCTGACCTCGGGCGCTGGCATCACCGGCATGGTGAACGTTTTCGACATCGCGATCGAAGGCCGCCAGCACGGCCGGGCCGGGCTTTTCCAGCGCCGCCTCGTAAAGGTGAACGCGAACGAGCCGGCCTTCAGCGCGCTGCGCAAACTGCGCGCCGCCCGCGCGACCATGGCCCTCGTCATCGACAGCCAGGGCGCCCCGCTCGGCATCGTCACCTGGGAGGATCTCATCGCGCGGCTGGTGAGTGCGGGGTAGAGCGAGTGTGCCGACAGGCCACTCGCTATCGGCAGAGGATTGGCCGCAAGAGAGCGCAAAGAACGCAAAACACGGAAGTGGCGCCTCCAACGCGGCTCCTTTCTGCCGGAAGCCACGAAACCCATCCTCACTGATCTTTGCGTTCCTTGCGCTCCCTTGCGGCCATACCCCCGCGGATAGCGAGTGGCCGGTCGGCACACTCGCTTTACGCGCGCTCCCTTGTCAGCAGCCCACCGGAGCACTACAAGACTCCGCCCCGGCAAACCGCATGAATCCGACCATCCTCATCGTCGATGACGAAAAGCACACCCGCGAGGGGTTGCGTGCGTCGCTCGAGGAGTCCTTTGAAGTCTATATCGCGGCCGAGATCGGCGGAGCGATCGGCGTGCTGGAGCGCGAGGAGGTGGATCTCGTCCTCACCGATCTGCGCCTCGGCGGCGAGGACGGCATGGCGCTCATCGACAAGGTGCTCGCCCGCCCGCATCCGCCGGTGGTCATCATGATGACGGCCTACGGTTCCGTGGACGCCGCGGTCGAGGCGATGAAACGCGGTGCGTACGACTTCATCGCCAAGCCGATCAATATTGACCGCCTCGAAATCCTCATCCATCGGGCTCTCCGCAGCAGGAAGGTGGAGAAGGAAGTCGTCGAGCTGAAGCAGCAGGTCGAGAAGCACTATGGGCTCGAGCGGCTGATCGGTGAGTCCGCGGTGATGCAGAGCGTCTTCGACACGATCAAGCAAGTGGCGCCGACCCGCGCCACGGTGCTCATCCAGGGCGAGAGCGGCACGGGCAAGGAGCTCGTGGCCCAGGCGCTGCACGCGCTGAGCGGACGGCCGAAGCAGAAATTCGTGGCCGTGCATTGCGCCGCGCTCACGCCGGAGCTGCTCGCCAGCGAGCTCTTCGGCCATGAGAAGGGCGCCTTCACCGGCGCCATCGAACGCCGCATCGGACGCTTCGAGCAGGCGAATGGCGGCACCATCTTCCTCGACGAGATCGGGGAGATCGACGCGCTCACGCAGGTGAAGCTCCTGCGCGTGCTCGGCGAGGAGCGCGCCTTCGAGCGCGTCGGCAGCAACACGCCGATCAAGGTCGATGTCCGGCTCGTCGCCGCGACGAACAAGGATCTCACCAAGCTCGTCAACGTGGGAAAATTCCGCGACGACCTCTTCTTCCGCCTGCATGTGGTGACCATCGAGATGCCGCCGCTGCGCGTGCGGAAGGAGGATATCCCGCTGCTCATCCGCGCCTTCCTCAAGCAGTTTGCCGAGGAGAACAGGAAGCCCGTGACGGAGCTCACCGCGGACGCGATGCAGGCGATCCTGCGCTACGACTGGCCCGGCAATGTGCGCGAGCTGCGCACGGCCATCGAGCACGGCGTGGTGATGACGTCCGGCCCGAAGATCGGTCTGCGCGACCTGCCGGGGCCGGTGCGCGAAGGCGGCAGCGCGGATGCCGGGAGACGCAGCGCGGCGGATTTCGTCCCGCTGCAACCTGGCGAGCATTTCAATCTGCAACAGACCGAGCATCGCCTGATCCTCCAGGCTCTCGAAGAAACCGGCGGCAACGTCACTCGCGCCGCCAAGAAACTCGGGATCAGCCGGCGCACGCTGCACCGCAAGATCAACGAATTGAAAGCCGTGCCGGACGGTGACCCCAGGCCGGAGCCGGTGGAGGATTGATCGCGGGTGATCCACCCCTTTTTTCTGGCGCTGGCCGGGTGCCATGCGGGCAAAGTCGCTGCGCTCCGATGCCCGCCGCGCCCAATCCCAAATCCAGCGCCCAGCCGGTGCGCGTGCTCGTCTGGGATGAGCAGCAGCCGGAGCAGCGGGCGGTGTATCCCGAATTCCTCGGCCGCGCGATTGCCGATCATCTTGAGCGGCAGCGGGGAATTTCCGTGCGCTGTGCGGCGCTCGACGACGCCGAGCAGGGCCTCGACCCGCGCATTCTCGACAAGACGGATGTGCTCGTGTGGTGGGGCCATCGGCGCCACCTCGCGCTCGAAGAGGCGCGCGCCGAGGATCTCGTGCGGCGCATCCTCGAAGACCGGCTCGGACTGCTCGCGCTACACTCATCCCATTGGTCGCGCCCCTTCATTCGCGCAATGGGGAAGCGGGCGCTGCAAGACGCGCTCGCTGCGAATGCCGGTAAGTTGAGCGCGAACGCCGAGAGAATGGTCGTAGCGCACAGCCCACCGCCTTTTCAGCCGCCCCCGCTCGAGGGGCCGCTCACGCCGTCCTGGAAATGGGGGGAAAAGGGCGGTTGGCCAATTCTCGAAGTGGAGTTGCCGAGCTGCGGATTTCCGGTGTGGCGGAGAGTCGGCGGGCCGAGCCGCATCACGACTTTGCGGCCGGAGCATCCGATCGCCGCGGGGGTGCCAGCGAGTTTCGAGATGCGCGAGTCGGAGATGTATTCGGAGCCCTTCCATGTGCCGGAGCCGGACGCGGTGATCTTCGGGGAGCGATGGGAGAGTGGGGAATACTTCCGCACGGGAATGACGTGGAGCGTAGGCAAGGGGCGCGTCTTTTACTTCGGCCCCGGCCACGAGACCTACGATGTCTTCCGCCAGGAAATCCCGCTGCGCATCGTGACGAATGCGGTGCGCTGGCTGGGCGCTACTTGAGCGTCGAGAGATACTCGACCACGTCGCGCAGGCCGCGCTTGCCGAGCACTTCGCCGAGCCCGGGCGGCATGGCGCTGGGAATCTTCGTGCGCTCTTTCACGTCCGCTTTTTTCACCTGTCGGCGCGTGCCGTCGGTGAGCGAGGCGATGGTGAACTCTGCATCGCTCTCTGCGGTCAGCAGTCCGGCGACCATCTCGCCGCTTTGCAGGGTGAGCATCACATTCTCGTAGCCGGCGGCGATCGTGGCATTGGGATCGACGATGGCCTGGAGGACCGCTTCGCGGCTCAGGCGCTGGCCGAGCGCCGCGAGATCCGGGCCGACATCGCCGCCTTCGCCTTTCACCTTGTGGCAGCGCATGCATCCGGCCTCGGCCTTTTCTGCGAAGAGGATCTTGCCCGCTTTCTTGTCGCCCCCTTCGAGGCACTCGCGCCACGCGGCGAGCGCGTCCGCCGGTTTCCGCGTGGCTTCGTAGGTGGCGAACTTTTGCTGCACGGCTTCGTCGGTGCGTCGGGCGGCGGCTTCCAGAAGGTCGAGTTGGAACTTTGGCTGCAGCTTGCCGGCGAGGAGGCGGTCGAGTTGCACCGCGATCGCGGCATCGGCAGAGGGTACGGGCTGCGCGGCGATCACGGCAAGGGCGCGCTGCTGCTCGGTCGTGCCGCCCTTGCCGAGGACGGCGGCATTCAGCGTCACGGCATCTTCCGGCGAGGCTTTGCCGGCGAGTTCGCGCGCAGTTTCGAGCAACGTCTTGTCCGTGGATTGCAGCGCGAGCTTCACGCCCGCCGCGAGTTTCGGGGAATCCATAGCCCCGAGCGCTTCGAGCGCAGCGGCGCGGATCTCGCCTTTCTCTTCGGCGACGGAAGCAGCGGCCACCAGAGCCTCGGCGAGAGACGTGAGTTTCATGGCGCCAGCGGCTTTTGCGGCGGCGAGCCGCAGGGCTTCGTCGCGATCTTTCAGCAGCGCCGGCAGGATCTTCACCGCGGTTTCCTTTCCACCTTTCGCTTCCTGGCGCGGCGGGAGTTCGCGCCAGAGACCGGTGATCCGGTCGCGGCCAAAGGGTTCGTTCCAGATGGCCAGCGATTCGAGGGCGAAGAGACGCTGGGCCGAATCCGCAGAGGTGTCTGCCGCGATGCGACCGAGCCGTTCCGCGGCGTCGGCGTCGCCGAGCAGGTAAGCTGCGTTCACAGCGCGGTGGGCGATCGCTTCCGGCAGGCCGGGCCTGGCGACGAGGCTCGCGAGTTGCGGCCAGGCGGCGGGGATC
>JBGSYE010000634.1:0-2759 GCA_041751075.1 Chthoniobacteraceae bacterium | reverse complement strand
CCGCGGGCGCGCCGCTCGACCGGCTCGGCCTCGCGCGCTGGCTCGTGAGCGGCGAGCATCCGCTCACCGCACGCGTGTGGGTGAATCGCGAGTGGGAGCGCTTCTTCGGCACCGGGCTCGTGAAGACGAGCGAGAACCTCGGCTCGCAAGCCGAGTGGCCGAGCCACCCCGAACTGCTCGACTGGCTCGCCACGGAATTCGTGCGGCTCAACTGGGACATGAAGGCGATGCAGAAGCTCATTGTGACGAGCGCAACGTATCGGCAGTCGTCGCGCGTGACCCCGGAGCATCTCGCCAAGGATCCCGAGAATCGTCTGCTCGCCCGCGCGCCGCGTCTTCGCCTCCCGGCTGAGACTCTGCGTGATCAGGCGCTCGCGATCAGCGGACTGCTTGTCGAAAAGATCGGCGGCCCAAGCGTGCGCCCCTACATGCCCGACAATGTGTGGGACGAGACGAGCAAGTACGGCGACATGCGCGGCTACAAGGCCGACACCGGCGACGGCCTCTACCGCCGCTCGCTCTACACGATCTGGAAACGCACCGCCGCGCCGCCGTCGATGATGCTGTTCGATTCGCCCAGCCGCGAAATCTGCACCGTGAAGCGTTCGCGCACGAACACCCCGCTCCAGGCGCTCTCGCTGCTGAACGAAGTGACCTACGTCGAAGCCGCCCGCGTGCTCGCCCAGCGCATGATCGCCGAAGGCGGCGCGATGCCCGAGCAACGCATCGCGTGGGCCTTCCAGCGCTCCATCGGCAGAGAGCCGCGCACGGAGGAAACTGCCATCCTCACCGCCGGCCTGGCGAAACGTCTCGCAAAATTCCAAGGCGACGCCGAAGCCGCCAGCAAGCTCGTGAAGGTCGGTGCGAGCGAGCCAGACGCAATCTTCGCAGCGTCCGAACTCGCTGCCTACACGCTCACGGCGAACGTGCTTTTGAACCTCGATGAAGTCGTGACTCGCGAGTGACCGGGCGTTGAAGCCCCGCTCGATCTGGAGCAACCTGTGCCTATGAACCTCGAGATCCCTGACTCCCCCGTCGTGCAGTCGATTCCCGCCGCGGATCTCCGGCTCGAACTTGCCTGCGCTCTCTACGCGAGAGGCCGGATCAGCGCCATCACCGGAGCGCACATGGCAGAGGTGGATCTCTTTGCCTTTCAGCACGCGCTGGCGGAGCGCGACATCCCGCGAGTCAGTGAGGCTGCATTCGCGCGCGACCTCGCCGCACTGGAAACGCTCTCCACCCGGTGATCGTCGTGGCGGATACCTCCGTGCTGCTGAAAGGTTCTTCAAACTGCGGGTGAACTTTCCTGACCTATGAACTGCAACGCCCCCCACTTCCTCTCCCTCCCTCGCGCAGCGCAGCGCGACCTTACGCGCCGCACCTTCCTCCAGCGCGCCGCCGGCGGCATCGGGCTCGCCGCGCTCGGGTCGCTGTTGAATGAGCGCCTCTTCGCGGCGCCGATCGGCGGGCTTCCCGGCTTCCCGAATTTCGCGCCGAAGGCGAAGCGCATCATCTATCTCTTCCAGAGCGGTGCGCCGTCGCAGATGGATCTCTTCGATCCGAAGCCGCAAATGGCAGCGAGGCGCGGAGAAGATCTCCCCGAGTCGATCCGCAAGGGACAGCGGCTCACGACGATGACCTCGGGGCAGAAGTCCTTCCCGGTCGCGCCTTCGATCTTCAGCTTTGTGCAGCACGGGAAGAGCGGCGCCTGGTTCAGCGAGCTGATGCCGCACATGTCCGGCGTTGCGGACGACTGGTGCATCGTGCGCTCGATGTTCACCGAGGCGATCAATCACGATCCGGCGATCACCTTCATGCAGACCGGCGCGCAACTCGCCGGCCGGCCGAGCATCGGCTCGTGGGTCGGCTACGGACTCGGCAGCGAAAATAAGGATCTGCCCGCGTATGTCGTCCTCACCAGCTTCGGCACCGGGCGCAAGGACGACCAGCCCATCTACGACCGGCTGTGGAGCGCGGGCTTCCTGCCGTCGGAGCACCAGGGCGTAAAATTCCGCAACACCGGCGACCCCGTGCTTTATCTCTCGAACCCGCCCGGCGTGGATCGCGAGACACGCCGCGAGACGCTCGATGAACTCGCCGCGCTCAATCAGCAACGCTTCGACGCGCTCGGCGATCCGGAAATCCAGACGCGCATCGCGCAATACGAGATGGCCTTCCGGATGCAGGCCAGCGTACCCGATCTCACCGACATCTCCGGCGAACCGCAGCACATCCTCGATCTCTACGGCCCCGAAGTGAAAACCCCCGGCACTTACGCCTCGAACTGCCTGCTCGCCCGCCGCCTCGCCGAACGCGACGTGCGATTCGTCCAGCTCTTCCACATGGGCTGGGATCATCACGGCGGCCTGCCGAATGCGATCAAGGGCCAGTGCTACGACACCGACCAGCCCACCGCCGCGCTGCTCCAGGATCTCAAGCAGCGCGGCCTCCTCGACGACACCCTCATCGTGTGGGGCGGAGAATTCGGGCGCACCATCTACTCTCAGGGCACCCTCACCGAGACGAACTACGGACGCGATCATCACCCGCGCTGCTTCACCATGCTCCTCGCCGGCGCCGGGGTGCGCGCCGGCCAGACCTACGGTGAGACCGACGACTACTGCTACAATATCGTCCGCGACCCCGTGCATGTGCACGACCTCAATGCCACCGCCCTGCACCTCCTTGGCGTCGATCACACGAAGCTCACCTATCGTTATCAAGGCCGCGACTTCCGCCTCACCGACATCCACGGCGAG
>JBGSYE010000633.1:0-5815 GCA_041751075.1 Chthoniobacteraceae bacterium | reverse complement strand
GCGCCGCGGCGAGCTTTTGCCGGCGCTCCTCCGCCCTCGCCTCAGCCTGCGCGGTATCCTCCCGGCGCGCCGCTGCGAGCTGCACGATCTTCGGGCCGAGAAGTTTCTCGTTCTTCGCAAAGGCCCGCGGCATCTGCGCGCGGAGTTTCTCGCGCTTCCCGGCGGAGAATTCGCGCTCGATCTCGTCCGCGCGGTCCCAGTCGCGCTGGATTTCGGCGTTCAAACTATTGTGCTCCGTCTCGATGCGCTCGCGTTCGCCGGCGTGGTGGGCGGTGGTGGCGGCGGCGCTGGCATCATGCGCACGCACGGCTTTGCCGAGTGCCCGGGAGAGCGCCGTCGCACTGGCTCGCGAGCGATTGAGCCCGATCCGGTGGACGATCACCACGAGCAGCAGCAGCGCGACGGTCGCGCCACCCGCGATCGCAAATCCATTCGGCTGCGCCCGCAGCACCAGCGCCAGGATTCCCCCTGCCACTGCCACGAGCGGCAGCACCGCGGGCAGCGGCAGGTAGCTGAAAATGCGCGGCAGCAGGAATCCGCGGAAGACCTCGAGCTGCTCCGCAGCGACGCCGAGCTGCGTCTTCATCTCGTCGAAAAGCTCGCGGTGGCCGCCGGTCATGCCGCCCGGCTCCGCTGGAGCGCTGCGTTCGCGACGGAGCATTTTCTGAAACGCCGCGCAGCCGCCGAAGGCATTCCACGCACCCTTGTCCAGCTTTGCATGCACCTCGCGCTGCGCCGCCAGCTCGGCAACGAAATCCGAGAAGGTCTTGTCCGCGGCCTTGAGATCCTTCGGCAGGTTTTTCTCCGCCTGGAAGTGGCGCAGTTGCAGATCGGTGAGCCACTTTTCCCGGGTGTGCCGGGCGCGCACCTTCAGGCTCTGCATGGCATTGGCGTGCGACTGCTGGATATTCAGCCGGCGCTCCTCGTGGATGGTGCGCAGCCGGTCCTCCTCCATCCGAGAGCGCTCCCCGCTCTCGGCAAGCGCCTGCTCAGCCTGCTCCCTGGCTGCCGCGACCGCCTCGCGGTGCTTTCGATTCAAGGCCGAACGCCGGACGCTCAGGTCTCGCGTGAGCTGCTCCTCCCGTTGCGCGAATGCCGCGGCGGCCTTCTTTAGTCTCCCGAATAGTTCAAGGCTTCGGCTGGCCCGCAGGTCGGTTTCCTTATTCACAATCGAGGTAGATTCTTCTCAGGAGGACATCCAGCTCCTCGATCACAGCCGCAGTCCGCGCGACGTGATGGGGCAGATCTTCGAGATACGTCCGGGCAAATTCCTGCGCCTTGGCATCGCGCCAGGATTCGGTGGTCTGCTCCCACTCGGCTTTCAGTTGCTTCGTCGCCTGCACCATGTTGGCGGCACTCGCCCGGACATTCATGGCTGGGGCGTCTCCGGCGAATCTTTTGCCACTGCGGGCGGAGGCGCGGTCTCGGCGTAGGCCTCGAGCGTCTTCTGCGCCTGGAGCAGGAAGGCGAGGCCCTTTGGCAGATCGAAGTCGAGCACCTGGCGCAGGCTGTCGATGCGCTTCACGAGCGGACCCACCGCGGTGTCGAAGTCGCGCGTCCAGAGCTTCACTTTGCGGAGCTTCTTTACCGCGCGATCGAGCGCCTCCCGCGCTTTCCGCACGGCATTCTGCTGGGCCGAAATGTTGTCCCGGAGATTCGAGAGCTTCGCGCTCAGCAGCTCCTGCTCGGCCTGGGCGAGCAATTGACGCCACTTGCGGATCTCCTGCTCCCACTTCGTCCGCCATTCATTCTGCAGTCGCCCGCGCATCCGGCGGACTTCGTCACCCACTTCGTCCACACTCCGATGCGCGTGACCGAGGAAGACGATGAGGCTCGCGCGGAAAGATTCGAGCGCGTCGAGCGAGGTGACGTGAGCCTGCTGGGCCATGGACTAGCGCTGATCCAGATACTGCTCGATGCGCTGCGCCTTGCGCAGGAGATAGGGCGTGTGCTTCTCGGCGACCTCCACGAATTTCTTGAGCACCTTCATCGTGGTGATGAATTCCTCGCCAAACTTGTCCGCCTCCTGATCCTGCCAACTGCCGCCCAGCGCCGCGAAGCGCGCCTGCAACGCCGCCGCCCGGACCTGCACGTCGTCGTTGAAGCGCTTCAGCTCCTTGGCGAAGCGCCGCACTTCCTCGGGGTCCATGATCGCTTGTGCCATAGGAGTCTTTTCGGTGTGGGGAGGATTCGTCCCGCCAGCGTCGCCTCGATGCAGCGCCTGCGGCTGGGATTGCCCCGCACTCTCTGCGATGCCGTGGCGGAACGCAATCCGCGCGTGAGCGGGGTGGTGGGCAGTTTCGCCGAAACTGCCGCGGCGGCCCCTCTGTCCGGCCATGCCACTTTCGGCGAAAGTGATCCACCACCGTGCCCCGACGCGCGCGAAATCAGCGCTCGACGTGCCACTTCAGAAAACGCCGCGGCCGGTCCGGACTCCCGATCGGATAAGCATCGCGCACCTCGACGGCATGGAGGCCGCCATTCGGAATCTCAGTGACCTCCGCTCCGGCGAGAGAAACATCGAACGCCCCGCCACCGACGCTCGCCGCGAGCTGCGTCCACGGGCCGACGACGGTATCGGCGCCCCACACACCGATGGTGAGATCGGCGCGCGTCGGGTCGCGGGCAAAGCGCAGCGCGAGGCGGCCATTCGAGACGGCATGCGCGAGGCGCGAGGGTGCGTCGGACAGTGCGGGATCGCCCACCAACCCGTACTCGCCGAGCGCGGTCAGTCCGTCCCAATCCGAATCCGAGTTTTCGCCACCGACGCCCGAGCGGCTGGCCCATGCGGCAAAGCTGTCCCGCACCTGGATGGAGATATCACTCGTGGCGCTGAGTACGCCATCCGACGCCGTGCAGCGGAGAGCGTAGTCGCCCGGCAATGTGAAGGCGGCGCTGGTCGTGAGCGCATTGGGCGCGGAAAAGGCAACGCTGCCCGGACCGGCCAGCTTGCTCCACGACACGGTGATCGCCGCTGGAGGAGCGGGAACCGCGTCGTCCGAGACCGAAGCAGAGAGCTCCAGCCCGGCGGGCAGGGTGATCGCGAAGCCATTCGATGGACTCGCGATGGCCACAGTCGGCGGTTGGTTCGCTCCGCCGTCGTTATCCTCGATGGTGTACGTGTAGCTTGTCCTGGCCCCGAGCACGGCATTCGACGGATCGGAAAGGGTGACCGTGATCGTCTCGTCTGGCTCACCGTCCGCGTCATTCACGATCGCGATCGGAAAGGTCCGATACTGCTCGCCCGGCGGAAAGGTCAGCGTGCCGGCGGCGAGCGCATAGTCCGCGTCACTCGTCGCCGTGCCGCCGGTCACTGCATAGTCCACCTGCACCGCCGCCGAGGAGACGTTGCCGAGCTTTACCAACGGGTAGTCCCTGGCCAGAAACTCACTGCCGTGATCCGAGGCCAGGTGAAACTCGACGGTGGGTGGAGCGGTGGTCACCGTGTAAGCGGCCGCATGGACGAAGCTATCCAGCATTCCAGCCTTGAAGGCCCGTGCCTTCACCGTCGCACTCCCCGTGAGGGTGATCGGACCCGAGTAAGTCGGCGAACTCACCGTCGGGTCCGACCCATCGGTCGTATAGCGGATCGTCGCCCCGGTCCCGAAGCCCGGATCCATGTCGATGGTCACCGCGACCGGGCCGGTCACCGCGCCCGGCTGGCGCGGATTGATAGCCGGCCACGAGACTCTCGCCGTGGGTGAAAAGAGGACATAGTCCCCGCCCATGTCTGCGATGCTGATGCTTGTGACCTGGTTCCCATCACGATCGTAGTAAGTGCGACCCGCGGGCGGCGTCACCGTCCTGGGCGCGCCGGTCCAGTTGATGTAGCAGATGCCACCCTCGCATTCCCGCCAGTAGAGCCGATGACCCACGGACTTTCCGCTCTCCTGCGCGCTTTGCGCGGGGCTCACGGGGCGGCCCAGGCGGTTGCGCATGTCGGCCCACAGCGCCGGGTTGAGCTCGCGCGAGGCGCTATCTTTCGGGCCGAAAAAAAGGTTGTCGCCACCGATGATCAGGAAGGCCATCCACGACCGGCGGAGCAAAGTGGTGTCCGCCGGGCTCATCTGGATATTGAGCACCTCCATCATCCCCAACGCCGCGCGGGTGATGTCGCGGGAGAGCGATTGGTAGAAGGCATTCCGATACCAATCACTCCCGCCGCCGTCGAGATACCAGAAGTCCTCCCGGATCACGCCATCGACCACCTGATTGAAGTCCGCCTGCCGATGGTCCTGATCGTCATTGAGCCCGATGTCATTGCACGCGATGCGGACGTCCGGCGCCCACTCCTTCACCTTCCCCAGCATGAAGAGCACGGCATCTATCCACTCCGTATCGCTCTGCGGATACGGCGCATCCCACGGGACGTTTTGGATGAAGGCGCCGCTGTCATCCAGCACCCCGTAGAGGTTGGAGCGAAAGGTGGAGTTATCCGCCCCGATCCACCAGCCTTGCCGGTAAGGCTCGGACAGAATCGTGCGCGCATAGTTCTTGATCCAAAACTTGATGAAGCGCTCGTCGCGCACATGCAGCCCCTGAAACGGGAGGCTCGGGTCGAAGGCCCCGTAGCTGAAGAACAGCGGCCGCTTCGTCCCCTGATACGTCGCCGTCATCACCATCGACGGCCGCCCGCGCGCCACTTCATCCGCATTATAAGCCAGGAATTCCGTCCATGGGAAATACGCAAAGCCGTTCGGCGGATTATCCACCGCCGCGAAATGCTGGAGCCGTCCGTGCAGGCCCTTCGGAGCCCGCCCCGGCATCTCGTCGAAGAGGAAATTCGTCCGCCCAAACTCCGCCCCGTAGCGGCTCCACTGATCGCCCCACGGGTAGGTGAAATAGCCGCCGCGCTCCGTATCGATCACCGTGCGCGAGGCACGTCCGACAGTCTGGGCGGGTGCGACCTCGGAGAAGGCGAAGCAAGCCGCCGCGGCCAGCACCGCATCTCGCCAGCGAAATCGGGGGGGGAATTGAGGTGGGAAGGACATCGGGGGCGGGAGCATTGCATGAAGATATTATCACGCAAGCTTTCCTCTCCTCAAGCGCGACGGCGCGTGGGGACTGAGCGATCGCGACGCTCCTCGAGTCCACGGAAGACACGGAACACCCAGAATCGGAGTGCTCGAAGCCGCGAAGCGATACCCCTGGTTCTCGGAAAGTGAAGCGACGGCCTTGCGAGAAGCATCCCGGCAGCCTGGCCATCCGGATGTTGCATATGCGACATGAAAGTGGCCGGAGCGAGCGGGGTTGTTTGGCGCGGAGATCTGGGCTCAGAGCGCCGGGCGGCGATCCTTCGGCGCGGGCCGCGGCCGACGCCGCATCGTTCCGCGACCGGCCCGCGCGAGTCCTGCAAGCTGTTGCCAGGGGCTCGTGTTTTGATGCGATTGCCCTGGCCTCGCACCCTCGAGGCATGGATCCCTTTCTACCGCTCCACCTACACTGCGGGGGCGAGTGTGGTATTCTAGGACTCAGCCCATCGCCCCAACAATCCACCAGCATTTCGGATCTGCTCCTCATGCCCGCTTCATCGCCCACAGACCGCCGATCATGATTCGACGATTGATTCCACTCCTGGTCCTGCTCCTCGCCGCGACCGGCTGCACGAAGAAGGACGAGAAGGGGGGCCCGCCGGGCAAGGGGGGGCCGGTGCCGGTGAATCTCGCGGAGGTGGTGGCGAAGGACATGCCGGTGGAGTTGCGGACCTTTGGCAATGTGGAGCCGATCGCGTCCGTGGCGGTGAAGGCGCAGGTCGGCGGCGAGCTGCTCGAGGTGAACTTCGAGGAAGGCCAGCGCGTGACGAAGGGGCAGCTCC
>JBGSYE010000632.1:0-3652 GCA_041751075.1 Chthoniobacteraceae bacterium | reverse complement strand
AAATCCTTTTGCGCGGCGATCTTCGATTGCTCCGAAGCGGCCTTCTGCGCGTCGTTTTCGTAGAGGATGATCGAGCGGTACTGCGGCCCCGCGTCGTTGCCTTGGATGGCCGTGCCTTTCGGCAGCATCTTGCCGTGGGCGAAGGTGTCCTGCTTCAACACGCTGGTCGGATCATGTGCCGCCCAGAAGATGTCGAGCAGATGAGTGAGTGGAAGTTTCGCGGGATCGAACTCGATCTGCACGACCTCCGCGTGGCCGGTGGTCATCTCGCAGACGGCCTCGTAAGTCGGGTTCGCGACGTGGCCGCCCGCATAGCCGGAGACGACTTTCTTCACGCCGTCGAGCCGCTGGAAGACCGCTTCGAGACACCAGAAACAACCGCCGCCAAAAGTGAGGCGCGCGGTTCCGGAGGACGAGGATTTTTCGGGCATGGGTTTTTTGTCGGCTGCGCTTGTGGCGATGGTCAGGGCGGCGAGGCAGAGGGCGGAAAGGAGAGCGGATTTCACAGCGGGGAGTCTGGGCATGAATGTCGGACGCGGCAACCCCGCGCCCATTCCCGATGCCCGCGAAATCAGGCGCTGGCGCGGATATTGGCCCAGACGTGGACGTGCGGGGCACCGCGGAAGTACCAGACCATGTTCGGGCCTTCGAGCTGCCACACGTCCCAGACGCCGTCGTTGCCGAGGTCGCCATTTTTGTAGAAGGCCATGTGCAGTTTCTCGAAGCCAGTGGCCTCGATGTATTTCATGGCTTCGTCGGAGTCGTCTTTGCGGAAGGGGGCGAGGAGGGCGCCGAGGGTTTTGCGGACTTGGGCTTTCTGATCGGCGGAAAGATCGGCGACGGCGATGCCGGGGAGGTCGGCGGCGGCGCCTTTGAGTGTCACCGTCTCGCTGCCTTGCTCCATGCGGCCTTTTTCCCTCAGGGCCTGGGTGCGCTGTTTGCCGTCGAGCATTTGGAAGACTTCATTCGCGCGCTTCGCCTGATACCAATAGACGTTGCCGGGATGGTCGGGCTTTTCATTAAAGCTCTCGGCGGCGTGGCCGTAGAAGATCGGGCCGCCGAAGGCCGCGCCTTCCGTGGAGTCGCCGTCGCAGCGCCGGGTGCAGTGCCGCCCGGTGAGCACGAACTCGAATTTGCCCGAGCCGGGTTCGCCGAAGAGGGCGATCGACGAGTCGCCGAAGCCGGCCCGGCCGCTGTCGTGCTCGACCTGTTTGTACACGGTCTGCGCGTACTCGGGCGAGTGCAGGCCGAGGAATATTTCCTTCACCATCTGGTTCTGATCGGCGTTGAGAAAGGCGCCGATGTGCTGGTCGGTGACGTGCCAGTTGTTATCCACCTCGGTGCGCAGAGGGTTGTCCCAGGCGAAGCAAAGCGCCTTGCGCTGGGCCTCGGTGAAGGATTTGAAGAGGGTGGTGACGAGGGTTTCGGATTTTCCGCCGGCCGCAGCGCGCGCGGCGGATGGCAGGATGAGGCCGGAAGCGGTGACGGCAGCCGCGGCGGCGAGGGAGGTCTTGAGGAATTCGCGGCGGGAGGGGTCGTCGCAATCGGGGCAGGAGGAGGAGGGGGTGTTCATGGCGGGGAAAAGCATAGCGCGCTCCGCGGGGCGCGCCAGCGTTTGCAAGCGCGGCAAAGTGGCGGCGGTCGTGGTCGTGCTCGTCCTCGTAATCGTCCTCGATCATGCGCTTTCGATTACGAGGACAGCACGAGCACGCGGCCCGACCCGCACCTTGACATCCAACACCCCCGCTCCTAGCCACACGAGCCCCGCTCTTCATGCCTCCCACACTCGACGCCTACCCGCGGCAGCATCGTTGGATGTTCTGCTTCGTCTTCACGGTGGGGCTGCTCTTTGCGTGGTTCACGCAGCACGCGTGGGAGGATTACTACATCACCTTCCGCACGAGTAAGAACATCGCGCTCGGTCATGGAGCGGTCTTTCAAATCGGCGAGCGCGTGCATTCCTTCACCTCGGCGCTCAATACGCTGGTGCCGGCGCTGTTCAGTTGGCTCGCGGGGAATCGCTCGGATGTCTTTGCGCTGTGGGGCTACCGCGTGGTGAGTCTGCTGGCGCTCGCGGGCGGTGCATGGATGCTCGTGCGCGTGGCGGCGCGCTGCGGGCTCGGCGTCGGTGCGCGGTGGGCGATCGCGGTGCTGCTGGTGCTGGAGGTGAAGATCACGGACTACAGCATCAATGGGCAGGAGATCGGCTTCATGGTGTTCTTCCTCGCGGCAGGGCTTTATGCGTTGCTCGCGGCCGGAGGGCGGAAGTGGATCGCGCTCGGCGCGTCGTGGGCGGGGCTGATGTGGACGCGCCCGGATGCGTTCATCTATGGCGGCGCGGTCGCGGCGGGTGTCTTCCTCTTCGCTGTGAAAGACACCGCGCACGCGGACCGGCGCGCGCTGCTCGGGACGTTCGTGAAAGCGGCACTGTTCGCCGCGCTGCTGTATCTCCCATGGGTCGCGTGGGCGGCGTGGTATTACGGCTCGCCCGTGCCGCACACGATTCTGGCGAAGGGGCTGAACCCGTATCCCGCGGAGACCTTCAACGCGCGGGCCTTTCTCAAGGCGCGGTTGGACATGGATTCGCTCGGGCTCGTCTTCATGCCCGCGTACGCGGCGACGCTCGGCGGATGGCCGGCGGTGATGCACACCTTCAGCACGGTGGTGGCGATCGGCTGCGCATTGTATTGGCTCCTTCCCTCGGCCAGCCGGCTCGGGCGCGCGGCGTCCTTCGCCTTCGCGCTCGCCCATTTGTATCTCAGCCAGGTCGCGGCGTATCCGGCTCCTTGGTATCTGCCAAATGCCTCGGTGCTCGGGGTGGTCGTCCTCGGTGCGATGCTGCACGACATCCGGCGCATCCGACCGGTGGTAATGATTGCCGGCGGCGCGGTGTTCCTGCATTTCGGGTTCGCGTTCTTCGCCGGCGCGTGGCAGCTCCGGCAGCAGCAGGCTATCATCGAAGACGGGAACCGCACGCCACTCGCGCACTGGCTGCGGGATCATTCGCTGTCCGCAAAGGAAAGCGTCTTTCTCGAGTGCCTCGGCTACATCGGCTACTTCTCGCAGCTCAAGATGCTCGACTTCCCCGGCCTCTGCGCGCCGGAAGTCGTCGCCGCGCGGCGCAAGCTCGGGACGAATGACTGGAGCGCGATCGTCCGCGAACTCCGTCCGAACTGGCTGGTGTTGCGTCCGCGCGAGGAGGCCGAGATGCGGCGGAGCGATCCGGCGCTCTTCGAGCAGATGTACGAGAAGGCGCGCGTCTTCGATGTCTCCGATCGGGTGCGCGCTCTCGGCACGATGCTGGGGCGCGGGTATCTCGAGTGCGACGAGACTTTCACGGTCTTCCGGCGCGCCGGGCCGTCGGAATAGAGTCCACGGAAGACACGGACGACACGGAAAGAATGCGCGCTGATTCCTTCCGGGTGTTTGGTGTATTTCGTGGACCTGCCTCCCGATTCTTTGCCTACACTGCGCGCATGAAAGCTCTCCTCCCGCTCATCGGCCTCCTCTCCGCGCTCGCCGCCCATGCCGCGCCCGTTTCGCTGTTCGACGGCAAGACCTTCGATGGGTGGGAGGGCGATACGGCTAAGACATGGCGCGTCAGGGACGGCGCGATCGTCGGCGGCTCGCTCACGGAGAAAGTGCCGAACAA
>JBGSYE010000631.1:0-4682 GCA_041751075.1 Chthoniobacteraceae bacterium | reverse complement strand
GGTGGTCTGGAGGGTGCCGGGCGGTTCCTGGGCCATCATGTGGTGGGCGAGCCGCCGCATCTCGTCATAGACGAGGGGGAGCAGGCTCTCGGCGGCCTGGGTATCGCCAGTGGCGACGGCGTCGAGAATCTGCTGCACTTTTTTCATCGGCAATTGGGGGAATCGGGTCTGCGTCCGTTCACGAGAGCCACAAGGGTAGCCAGGCGATGCCTCATGGAGCGAGGAGAGAGAGTGGCACAGGCGTCGCGCCTGTGGGCGGGCGGGATCACAGGCGGGACGCCTGTGCCACATTCTGTCGCCGGAGCTGGCCGCACGCCGCGGCGATGTCGTGGCCTTTCTCCCGCCGGATCGTCGCGGGCACTCGTGCATTTTCGAGCACGGCCATAAAGGCGTCCTGCCGCGCTTCGCTCGGGCGTTTCCACTCGAGGCCTTCCACGACGTTATACGGGATGCAGTTCACCTTGGCGTTCACTTTGCGCACCACGCGCGCGAGCGCGGCGGCGTCCTCGGGGCGGTCGTTCACGCCTTCGATCAGGATGTATTCAAAGGTGATCCGCTGCTTCTTGCGCTGCGTGTAGGCGGCGCAGGCTTCGAGCAGTTCGGCCACGGGATACTTGCGATTCACCGGCATGATTTGCTGGCGCACTTCGTCGGTCGCGCCGTGCAGGGAGACAGCGAGGCGCACTTGCAGCGCCTGCTCGGAGAGCTGGCGAATCTGCGGCGCGAGGCCGCTGGTCGAGATGGTGATGTGCCGCGCACCGAGGCCGATCCCCCACGGGGCATTGATGATCGTGACGGCCTTCATGAGGTTCGCGAAGTTCGCGAGCGGTTCGCCCATGCCCATGAAGACGATGTTGTTGATCTTCTCCCCGCTCAGCTCCTCGACGCGCAGGAATTGCCCGACGATCTCGTGCGCACCCAGATTGCGCGCAAAGCCGTCGAGGCCGCTTGCGCAGAATTTGCAGCCATACGCGCAGCCGACCTGCGTCGAGACGCACAGCGTGCGCCGGTCACTCGCCTCGCCATACAACGCGGGCGATGCCGGGATCAGCACCGATTCGATGAGCGCGCCATCGCCGAGACGGAAGAGATACTTCCGCGTCGTATCGTCGGAGCCGAGCACGCGCACCTGCTCCAGTTCATCGAAGAGAAACTCCGCCGCGAGCCGCTCGCGGAGTGCCGCTGGCTGATTTGTCATCGCGGCGAAGGAATTCGCGCGCTTCGCGTAGAGCCACTGCGCGAGTTGTCCGGCGCGGTATTTCGGCTCGCTCGCAGCCGCGCACCACGCCTCGATTTCGTCGAGGGTGAGCGAGTGGATGGGACGGCGCGGGTCGGACATGAGCGGGGCAGTCTCGCTGCAGAAGCGCGGGTCAACAAGGAGCAGGAGCGCCCTCGCCCCGAGTTTGGAACACGGGGCGAGGGCGCCCGGGCTCCTTGTCAGTACTTCGGCACGCTGGTGTCGATCTGCTCCGCCCACGCGGCGATGCCTCCCTCGACGTTCGCGAGCTTCCCGAAGCCGGCTTCCTGCAAAAGCTTGAGCGCGCGCGCTGACCTCATGCCGGATTTGCACTGGAGGACGATCTCGTCCGCGCTGTCGAGTTCGCTGAGCCTCGCGGGGAGCTGGCCGAGCGGAATCAGCTTCGCGCCGGGAATGCGGCAGATGTCCCACTCGTAAGGTTCGCGCACGTCGATGAGGCGGAACTTGTCACCGCGATCGAGCTTCGCCTTCAGCTCCGTTACCGAGATGTGTGGCACGTGCGCCTCTTCCTCCTCGGCCGCTTTCGCCTGCGGGATGCCGCAAAACTGATCGTAGTCGATGAGCTCAGTGATCGTCGGATGATCGCTGCACACGGGGCACTTCGGGTCGCGCCGCAGCTTGAATTCGCGGAACTTCATCTTCAGTGCATCGAAGGCGATCATACGCCCGACGAGCGGCTCACCGATGCCGACGATGAGCTTCACGGCCTCGATCGCCTGCATCACGCCGATGATGCCCGGCAGCACGCCGAGCACGCCGCCTTCCGCGCAGCTCGGCACCATGCCTGGCGGCGGCGGCTCTGGAAACATACAGCGATAACACGGCCCGCCGAGGCACGGCGCGAAGACGGTGCATTGTCCGTCGAAGCGGAAGATCGAGCCGTAGATGTTCGGCTTCTTCAGGAAAACGGCGACGTCGTTCGAGCAGTAGCGCGTCGGGAAATTATCCGTGCCGTCGATGATCACGTCGTAGGGCTCGGCGATCTTCCGCGCATTTTCCGCGGTGAAGTAGGTGTCGTACAGATCGACCTGCACATTCGGATTCACCTCGCGAATGCGATCGCGTGCGGAGTTCAGTTTCTTGCGTCCCACGTCCTTGGTGCCGTGCAGGATCTGGCGCTGGAGATTGGAAAAATCCACGGTGTCGCCATCGACGAGCCCGAGTCGCCCGATCCCCGCCGCCGCGAGATAGAGTGCGATCGGCGAGCCGAGTCCCCCGGTGCCGATGCAGAGGATGCTCGCCGCTTTCAGCCGCTTCTGACCCTCGAGCGTGACCTCCGGCATTATGAGATGGCGCGAGTAGCGGGCGATCTCGTCGTTGCTGAATTCGATGCGCTCAAGGCGCGCGGGGTCGATGATGCTGGCTGCCATAGGGGCGGGGACGTTAGCAGCCGCGCGCGGTTTGGGAAGGCCGCGGGTATGTCATAGCGCCGCTCGGAGGCGCCGCACTTCAAAGTTCTACTTCAGCACGCCATCGAGCACCCAGTCGTAGCCGCCGCCGGTGACCTGCTGCGCGACCCTGTATCCCATCCGGTCCGTGTTCTGGCGCAGGCCCATGAAGAGCTTTGCGACTTTCAATCGCGCAGATGCGGAAAAGAAGTCGGCAAGGTCGCGAGCTTCGGTGGTGCCGAGCGCCTGGGCGCGCGCGCACGTGGCGGCGATGGCGAAGAGCTCCGTGCCGATATCGACGAAGCGCCCGAGCAAGACCTGCTCGCGCTCCAGCTTGGGACCGTAAAGCGCCATGTCGTGGAAGAGGCGCCGGGCGAGTTTGCGCGTCGCGGCGGCGGCCCACTTGATGTGCGTGGCGAGGCGCGAATCAACGTCCGCGCCGCCGAGATTCGGCACCCACAGCTTCGGATACCATCCGGCGTAGAAAGCGGTCGCCTTCACCGCGGCGGTCGCGCGCACGTTCATCGGGAGCTGCGTGTTCATCATCGCGCCGCCGACTTTCAGATGCGGATCGAGCGCCTCGCGGGCGATGAAGAGGCGCATGATTTCGCTCGAGCCCTCGAAGATCGTATTGATGCGGCAATCGCGGAGCAGGCGCTCGACGGCGATCGGTTCTTCGCCGCGGGCTTTGAGCGAATCAGCGGTTTCGTAGCCGCGTCCTCCGCGGATTTGCATCGCCTCATTCACATGCTCCCAGCACCGCTCGGTGCCCCAGAGTTTGCACATTGCCGCTTCGAGCCGCACGTCGGCGTGCTTGTCACGATCGACCAGCGAGGCGGCGTAAAAGGTCATCGCTTCCATCGCGAACGTCTCGGCGGCGATGCGCGAGATTTTCTCCGCGATGGCGGCGTGTTTGCCGATGGCGGCGCCCCATTGCACGCGCTCGGCGGCCCATTTCTTCGCGATCTCCAGGCAGCGCTTCGAGAGGCCGAGGCACGCGGCGGGGAGCGTAAGGCGTCCGGTGTTCAGCGTGGTGAGCGCGACGCGGAGACCTTTGCCTTCCGCGAGGATGATGTTTTCGCGCGGCACCTTCACGTCTTTGAAGTGCAGCACCGCATTGTAGAGCGCCTTCAGCCCCATGAAGCGGCAGCGATGCACGATCTCCACGCCGGGCGTGTTCATCTCGACGATGAATGCCGTGATCTGATTGCGCCCGTTCTTCGACGGCGTCTTGGCCATCACGACGATCACGCCAGCCTTGATGCTGTTCGTACACCAGAGCTTCTCGCCATTGATGATGAAGTGCTGCCCGTCCGCGGTCGGCTCGGCGACGGTCTCCATTTTCGCCGGATCGGACCCCACGCGCTGCTCGGTGAGTGCAAAGGCGGACACTTCGCCCGCGGCGATGCGCGGCAGATATTTGCGCTTCTGCTCGTCGGTGCCGAAGAGGATGAGCGGCTGCGGCACGCCGATGGATTGATGCGCGGAGACGAGCGCGGCGAGATTGCCGCAATAGCTCCCGAGCATCACCGCGGCGCGACAGTAGTTCGTCTGCGAGAGGCCGAGCCCGCCGTAGTCGTGGCCGATCTTGATGCCAAAGGCGCCGAGCTTCGCGAGTCCCTCGAAGACCGCGGGCGGGATCTCGCCGGTGCGGTCGATCTCGTCGGGATCGACATTCTCGCGGAGGAAGGTGCCGAGTCGCTCGAGGAAAGCATCGCCCTGATCGCGATCCTCGGTGCGCTGAAGCGGATACGGATGCAGCGCCTCGATCTCGAAGCGGCCCATGAAGAGGCCGTTGACGAAACCCTCCTTGGTCACTTCGCGCGCGGCCTCGGTGAGCTCGAGCGCGGCCCGCTGCTCGGGCGACATCTTCGAGGTGTCGATGACGGATGTGGGTTCGGTTTCAGTCTTCATAGTCGTGTGATGGGAGGCGGCGGCGTGGTGCGGACGCCCTCGTCCGCGGCTGTCCATCGGGTGCCTCGCCCGATGAAGCGGCAGGCGGGCGAGGCGCCCGCGAGACAATCGCGGACGAGGGC
>JBGSYE010000630.1:0-6371 GCA_041751075.1 Chthoniobacteraceae bacterium | reverse complement strand
CTTCCAGGTCACTCGCTATCTGCGCGCCGCCGAAGCGAGTGACCTGGAAGGCACACTCGCTCTACGCCATTGCCTCATCAGTCGCCTCGGCCAGCACTGCCAGCCCCTCCTTCATTGCTTCCAGCGGGATCGTGAGCGGTGGCGCGATTTTCACGGTCTGTCCCCACGCGCCGACGGGCGCGAAGAGCAGCAGCCCCTTCCACATGCAGCGCTCGATGATGCTGTGCGCGAGGTCGTGGTCCGGCTCCTTCTTTCCAGGCACTAAAGTCTGCATCCCGGCGACCAATCCGTGCGCGGAGACGTGGCCGATCACGTTGCGATGCTTCGCCTGAATCGCGCGCAGCCCATCGAGCAACACGGGCTCGAGCGCGGCGGCATTTTCCGTCATCTTCTCGTGCAGGATCTTTCGCACACTCGCCATCGCGGCGGCGCAGCAGACGGGATTGCCCGTGTGCGTGCTGGTCATCGAGCCGGGGCCAAATTGATCCATGACGGACTCCCGGCCGATCACCGCGGAGAGCGGGAGCGAGCTGCTGATGCCCTTGCCGCAGCAGATGAGATCCGGCGTGACACCGTAGTGCTCAAAGGCCCAAAACTTCCCGGTGCGTCCGAAGCCCGCCTGCACTTCGTCGAAGGTGAGCACGATCCGATGCCGGTCGCACCACTCGCGCAGCCGGCGCACAAATTCGACCGGCGCGAAATCGGGCCCGACGCCCTGATACGTCTCCATGATCACACCCGCGACATTCTCCGGCTTCATCCCGCGCGCTTCGACCGCGCCGAGGAAGGTCTCGAAGCTCGTGTCGGTCTGCCAGTAGCCATCGGGGAATGGCGCGGTGATGATCGCGGGATCTTCATTCACAATCCACGACTTCTGTCCCGCCATGCCGCCAGCCTGCTGCGAGCCGAGCGTGCGTCCGTGGAAGCCGCGCTCCCAGCCGATGATGCCGATCTTCTGGTTGCCGCCGACCTCGATGCCGTGAGCGCGGCTGAGCTTGATCGCGCATTCCGTCGCCTCCGAGCCCGTGGTGAGCAGGAATACTTTCTTCAAACCGTCCGGCGCGACACTCGCAAGCAGCCCGGCAAGCTCCGCCCGCTCTTCGCTTGGAAAGCAGTAGTTGTGGATGAGCCCGCTCTGCACCTGGTCGATGATCGCCTGCTTCACCTCCGGCGCGCCGTGGCCGGCATTCGTGACGAGCACACCGCTCGACCAGTCGAGCCAGCGGTTGCCGTATTTGTCGAAGATCGCGATGTCCTCCGCGCGCGCCCAGACGATCGGCGGCTGGCCGCGCATCGACTGGGGCTCGAGCTCGCGGAGCTTTTCCAAAGTGGCGAGCGAGTCCGGATGCGGGATCGGCGTGGCGATGCGGCGGTACTTGGTTTCGACGTGCGGCACGTCACGCGGAGTGATGCTGAATTCTTTGCCCATGATGGATTGCAGGTGGTGGAGCACTGCTTACGGCCTGCGCCTTTTCGCAGCTACGCGCTTTGTGCCCGATACCGATACTTTCGTGCGATCGAGCCTCACTCCCTCAGCGTCACCGTCCGCCACGCTTCCTGTCGCGACCCGGCGTGGATCGCCGCTTCGACCGAACCACCGTTGACAGTGACGACCGCGAAACCTGCGCTGTTCGCATACTCGAAGGCCGTCACCTGCTTGCGCTCCTCGTCGTAGATCGCCCGGCGTTTGTCCGCCGTGTCCGGCGAATGCTTCGGCTCCAGTTCCACCTGATCGCCAGTGTAGGCATCGAAGCCGGACAGGACATCGCGCGGTATCTCATCCAGCCGGGAGACGACGCTGCTCACGGCGAGTTGCCTGAAGCGTTTGCCGGCGGCGTTGCGCGTGAGCGCGGAGAATTTGTGCAGATGCCCGCCGAACACGATGGCCTCCTGCGCGCCGAGCAGATCGAGCAGCTTCGCGCGTTTGCTGGCGGACTTTTCGTCGGAGTAAAGATGCCAGGTCGCCCGCGCTCCGTAGGGCACCACGGGCGGATGCACGATGAGGAAGAAGTGCGCCGCCGTCCGCGCCGCGACGGTCGCCTCCAGCCAGTCGAGGCTCGCTTTGTCATAGGCATCGAAGAAGGCGAACTGCGCGCCGCCGTGCGTGAGCGAGTAGTTCGCCCGCGCGTGGCTGGCCGTGGCGTCGATGCGCTGCGCCTGCTTCTTCATGAAGGGGAGCAACACTCCGTCGAATGCGGCCACTGCGCCGTCGCCCGTCACGTCATGATTGCCCTTCGTGAAAAGGAACGGCAGCCCGAGATCCGCCGCCGCGATGAATTCGAGCGCTTCACGATTCTGCACCGCGGCCAGCGCCTCGCTGCCGCACAAGCCCTCGACCAGATCGCCGACCTGGATCACGAAAGCCGGCGGCGCCGCACTGCCGCGCAAGGCATGGAGGCGCTGTTTCACGGCCGCAAACATCGCGGGCATCACCTCTGCCGTGAGCTTCGAGTAATTCTGAATCTGCGAGCGATCACCCGCATGCGTGGCCTCGAGCCATGCGAAGTCGTGATGCTCCAGCTTGTCGAAATGCAAATCGCCGAGCAGCACGAAGGAAAACGGCGGCGCCCCGGTGCTCGCAGCGTTTAAGGGAATGGCCGAAGCCGCCGCTGCACCGAGCGAGACTTCGAGGAATTGGCGGCGGCTGAGTGTCGTGGACATGGAGTTTGAGGGGGAAGGCAGACTCATCTCCCGGCATCCACTCTGCAATCCCGATCGCGCTGCTGCACGTGCCGCGGCGCAGCGCTACTGAAACTGGATGGCGAACAAATCCGCATCGCTCATCTCGAAGCGCAACCTCACCGGCTTGCCAGCGTGCGCGCTCACGTCGTTGCCGTCCTTCCATTTCACCACGCGCGCGATGTGATCGCCCCAGATGGGCTCGCAATCCGCCAGCGCGAAACCGGGCAGCGCAGTCCCATCGGAATCCTGAATCTCGACGCGCAACTGACCGGCGGCGCTGGTCGAGTAGTTGATCTCCAGTTCCCTGCCGGAAAAGGTCAGGAGTTTCGTGAGGAACTCTCCACCGGCGAGGGGTGCGTTCACGGACACAAACCCATCGAGCCGCAGCGTGTAGCGGCGGCCGCCGGTGAGAAAGAACGACATCTCCGCCGGGCCGGTCTGGTGGATGCCGATGGCCGCGTAGTTCGCGCGGTTCGCCCATCCGTCCTGGCCGATGCCGGGCCGGATGAAACTCTCCGTGAACTCGCGATCGTAGCGACTCCCGCCGCGTGTCGTCATGAAGAGGATGTCAGTGGCCGAGCCACGCTGGTCCATGAAGCGCGTGGGCAAGGCGGCGTAGATGTGCGGCGCGCGGAAGTAAGGTTGCGTGCAGGCCGTGTAGAGATGCTCCTTCGGCAGGTTGGCCGTCATTTCCACGAAGGGCGTCCAGGTGAGGAAATCCTGCGAAGTGGTGCGCGCGATCCCCCGCACGCCACCGATGAAGCGCCGGAAGTAGCAGACGTAACACTGCTCGCTCTCGCTCCAGAACGCGTAGTTCTGCGAATCGAAGTATTTGCCCCACTCCTCGGGGATCACCGGTTCGTCCCGCAGCTTCTTCCACTGGATGCCATCGGGTGAAACGAACGCCTTCAATCCGCCATGGCCGCGCCTGTCCCGCACGGCCAGGTGTTCCTTCTTCGGTTGATAAGCCAGTCCGCCAAGCGCCTTGTATTTCCGATCCGCGGGTACACCGGGTTTTGTGTCGATGAAGGGCGTGAAGTTGTGGTTCACCAGGAACTCATTCATCAGCACGATGTTTCCCTCCGGAAAGGTCGGATGCTCATGGAGCCCGAGCTTCGGCATCGTCCAGTGGATCGCGTCCGCGCTCTCCGCATAGAGCGTCACCTCTCCATCATGATACTGCTCCCAGCCCTGCTTCCAGTGGCTACCGGGCTTGGTGTCGCCGCGATAGTAAAACTGAAACTTGTCCTCAGCCTTCAACACCGTGGCGTAATGCCCTTGCGGTCGCGGCGGCGACACCGGCGGCATCAGTTGCGGACTGTGCAGTCGGAGCGTCGTGCCTTTCAACTCCCCGACCAGCAAACGATCCACAAACAACTCGCGCCGCGACCCGATCGCGACCGGCCCAGCACTCGCGGCAAAGGAAACGCCAGTCAGCACGAGCCACAGCGAGAGGAGTAAAAGGCACTTTTTCATCGGCTTGGAGTTTCGGGGATAACATTCGCGGCTCCATTCGACAACGACGATACCCGGAGTCAGCAGGGTAATCGGATCAAACAAAGGTCGGACCAGCCCCCAGCCCGGAGGGCTGGGGCCAGGCTCCGGCCGTTCTTGTTGATGCGATTGCCCTGCCGCAGTCAGATCGCCTCCTCGTAGATCTTCTCGAACACAGCACCCGCGCCTTCGCTCGCGCGGTTCGGGTCCACGATGGTGATGCCGTCGGGGCCGAAGCGCGCGGTGACGGTCGCGCCTTTGCCCTCGGCCAAATATCGGAAGTTCAAGTCGCGCACCTTTGCAGCGGCGTCCACGATGGCGCAGGTGATGCGCGCTTCCTCAGCGGTCGGATACAGGGTCGCCACGGCGTCGCGCGATTCTCCGGCAAATTTCACGCGGCACACGGCGACGAGCGCGACGGTGAGGCTGTCCACGCCGTAGCCGACGTAGGCTTTGGTACCGTCGGCACGGCGCACGTCGCGGGTGAAGTGGTTGTTACTCGTGCGCGAACCGCCGCCCTGATTCCACCAGCGAAAGCCGCGGTATTGCTGGTCGCTTTCCACCTTGCCGTCGGCGCCAATGATTTCGTGGCCCTGGTTCACCGGCCCCTCGAAGTCCGCGGGCGTGATCCAGTTGTTGTGAAAGTTGATCGACATCCCGTTGTCGAAATCCACCCGCACCTGCACGGCGTCGTAGGCATCGATGCCGTCGCGCACGAGGCGCTTCTTCTGACCCACGGCGGTGAGCGAGACCGGCTTGCTGCGATAGTAGGAGTAAATGAGATCGGTCCAATGCGGGCCGACGTAGCTGAAGGGGTCGGACGATTCGACCCACTTGAAGGTGCTGGTGCTGACCTCGATCGGTTCTTCGAGATACGCGGTGCCGTAGAGCGGCGGGCCGATGCGCCGCTGGATGTCGTCGCGGATGCGGAGGTGATCCGGATCGTAACGTTTGTGCATATCGACGCCGACGATGCAGTTCCGCGCCCGCGCGGCGGCGATGATCTGGTCGGCCTCGTGGGTCGAGAGGCACATCGGCTTCTCGGTGAGGACATGGACGCCTTTCGCGAGCGCGGCGAGGATCGGCTGGGTGTGCAGATGGTCCGGCGTGGCGACGGCGAGCACGTCGAGATCGGGGAAATCGCGGAGGATGTCGTGCCACGGTTCGTCGCCGGAGTAGCACCTGGGCGAATGGCCGGTCCATTCCTTGAAAGCGGCGGCGGATTTCTCCGCGGAGTTCTGCGAGCGCGTGGCGACGGCGACGAGGTCGAATTTCACCGGCGCAAGCTCGCGGTTGAACTGGTCGAGGCCGACGCGCGCAAGCTGGCCGGCGATCCCGAAGCGCTGGAGATCGGCGTAAGCGCGGAGGTGGACATCGCCGCCAAACATGCCGGCGCCGACAAGAGCGATCTTGATCGTGGGTTCCATAGCGAGAGGGGGGGGCAACGCGGCCGTTCACTTCATGCCGTCCGCCTCGCCCCAGGGCTCGCTGATGCGCAGCTTCTTCGATTGCAGTTCCGCGTAGCAGTCGGGCAAGTCGAAGCGCTCCAGCACTTGGGGTAGCATGATGGCGTAGGGCCACTGGTAGTCTTCGCTCTCGACCAAATCGCTGAACGAGGTCAGCGCGTTTTTCAGCGTCACCTGAGTCACGCGATCGCTGAGCATGGCCGCGAACGCGGCGGGCAGCGCGCCCCAGCCGGCGCCGGCGAGATGCACCTCCCGATGGCCGGCGGAGAGGAGGAGCTGGATGACGCGCAGCACGTCGAAGGTCCGCTGGCCGGGCAACGGCCGGTCGAGCATCAGGCCGTGGGCGGCGTAGAAATAATGGCTGCCGTAGGGCTTGAGGAATTGATCGGCGCCGCAGGTGTTCGGCTGCGAGTCGCCGATGCCGCGCACGTCGCAGGCGTAGAAGGCGGCGTCCGGCGACGCGGCGAGCAGCTCCTTGACCAGCGGTTCATCGCGCAGCTCGGCGTCGGCGGAACGATGCGAGATGTAGAGCACGGCCTGTGGCGCGCCGCCGGGCAGACGCGAGGTCAGCGCCACCTCGCTCAAGCGCGTGAGCAGCGCGTGAATGCGCGGCTCGGTCTCCACCGCGTAGATGCAGTACGCTTTGCTGGAATACTTGCGCGCACCGGCGCTGCGGAGGATGCGGTAGTCCGGCGGCGCGGCGCTCAGTGCGGGCATCTTCAGCGACGC
>JBGSYE010000629.1:0-3007 GCA_041751075.1 Chthoniobacteraceae bacterium | reverse complement strand
GCGGAAGCCCGCGCGCCATGCGGTCGAGCATGGCCTGCGAGGCGTTCTGCGCGCCCTTCCGCACTCGGATCTTGCGTGGAGCTTTCGGGATCGGCGAGTCGGCATTCATGCGTGGAGCCCTTTCTCTTCGCCGACGATTTGCACTTCGGTTTCGAGCACGATGCCGCGCTCCTTGAGCGCTCTGGCTTTCACCTGCTCGATCAGCGCGAGCACCTCGGCGGCAGTGGTGCTCTTGCTGTCGTTCACCAGAAAGTTTCCGTGGACCTCCGAGACTTTTGCGCCGCCCACACGCTTCCCCTTGAGGCCGAGTTCATCGACGAGTTTTCCCGCCGGGCACTGCTCCGGATTCTTGAAGATGCAGCCCGCGCTGGATTCGCGCGGCTGCGTGGCGCGGCGCTTCTGCGTGGATTCCTCGAGCTTCTTCTCGATCTCCTCCGGTGTACTGGGCGTGCCGCGGAAGGTGGCGGAGATCGCGTAATTCTTTTCCAGCGTCCCGCAGTGCCGGTAGCGCACATCCATCTCGGCCGGCGTCTTCATGTGAAAGTCACCCCGCGAATCCACATACCGCACGCTCACGACCTGGCGGAAAGTTTCACCGCCCATCGCGCCGGCATTCATCCGCAGCGCCCCCCCGACATTGCCGGGGATGCCCTCGAACCACTCGAAACCCCCGATCCGCGCGTCGCGCGCGGCGTAGGCGAGATCCTTCTGCTTCACGCCGACGCCGGCGTGCAGCTTGCCCTCGCGCACTTCGAGCCGCTTGAACTCGCCGCGAGCGAGATGCGCGACCACTCCGCGGATGCCGCCATCGCGCACGAGCAGATTCGAGCCGCGGCCCATGACGAAGAGCGGAATGCCGCGCTCGGTCGTGAACTTCACCAGCCGCGCAAAACCGTCCTCCGTCTCGGGCTCGACCCAGAATTGCGCCGGCCCGCCGATGCGCATCGTGGTGTGCTTCGAGAGCGGTTCGTAGAGCTTCGCGAGCCCGTGCCCCATCGCCGTCTGGATCTCGTCGAGCACGGCGATGTCCCTGGCGAGCAGCGAACCGGCCTCGTGGATATTGCCCGCGCCGAGGCTGATGATGCAGTCGCCGGGCTCGATCATGCGACCGATCTCCAGCGCGAGCTTCGCGCGGTCGGGTTGGTAAAACGCAGCGTCGTGACCTTCGCGCACCATTTCATCGACGATGGTCTGCCCGCTCACCCCGGGGATCGGCGCCTCGCTGGCGGGGTACACATCGGCGATGAAGACGATGTCCGCGTCGGGGAAGGCGCGGCCAAATTCCTCCTTCAGCTTCACGGTGCGGGAAAAGCGGTGCGGCTGGAACATGCACAGCACGCGTTTGCGTCCGGTGTTCTTCGCCGTGGCCAGTGTCGCGCGGATTTCGCTCGGGTGATGGCCGTAGTCATCGACGATCATGTAGCGCTCGCTGCGATACTTGATCTCGAAGCGCCGCCGCGCGCCGCGGAAGCTCTCGAGCGCCTCCGCGATTTTCGCGAACGGCACGCCGAGTTCCGTGGCGAGCGCGATGACTCCGACGGCGTTGCTGATGTTGTGCCGGCCGGGGACGTTCAGCGTCACGGCGCCGAGCGGTTCGCCGCCGCGCAGCACGCGGAAGTGCGACTGGAAGTCCTTCGCATGCACGTCGTCGAAGCGATAGAAGGCGGCGCGCGATTCGCCGTAGGAGATCGCTCCGGGATGCGGGCTGCAGACGCGCGTGCCGTGCGGATCGTCGGCGCAGAAGATGACCTTCCCGCGCGTCTGGCTGAGGAGCTGATGGAAGACGACTTCGATCGCCGCGAGGTCGGCGTAATAGTCGAGATGCTCCTCCTCGATGTTCAGCACGATGGCGTGCTCGGGATGATAGAAGGCCAGCGTCCCATCGCTCTCATCGCCCTCGGCCACGAAGTATTCGCCCTGCGCATCCCAGGCGGCATTCGTGCCGAGGATCGGAATCTCCGCGCCGACATAGTGCGACGGATGCAAGCCGCCGACGCGCAGGACGTGCGCGAGCATCGACGTGGTCGTGGTCTTTCCGTGCATGCCGCAGACGACGATTCCCCTCTTGCAATTCATGATCGCCGCGAGCGCGTCTGCCCGGCGGACCAGATTCCGTTCGGTGCGCACGGCCTCGTCGTATTCGGGATTCCCCGCGCGAATCGCCGACGAATAGATCACGAGATCGGCGTCCGCGATGTTGGCGGCGTCGTGATGCTGGGAAAAGCGCAGGCCGAGCGACTGCAGGCGCGCGACTTCGACGGTCGTCGCTTTATCCGAACCACTCACCTTGTGGCCGAGCGCGATGAGCAGCCCCGCGATCCCACTCATGCCGGAACCGGCCACGCCGATGAGGTGAACTCTGAGTTCACCTCCGACGAGGATTTTTGCGAGAATCTGGCCGGTGTCTTTAGTGGGCATGGCGGGAAAATTCGCCGGTGGTGGCGCGAATCCGGGTATCACACGCGTCCCGCGTGTTGGTCGCCGTGATCGTTGTCTTACGCACAGGCTTTGAGGATCGTGTCGGCGACGCGTTCGGCGGAATCTTTGGAGGCGAGGGTCGCGGCTTTACCGGCCATGGCGGCGAGAGATGCGGGATCGTCGAGCAGGCCACGGAGCGCGCGGGCGAGAGATTCGGCGGTGATCTCGCGTTGTGGCAGGAGCACGGCCGCGCCGACGCGCTCGAAGATGCGGGCGTTCAGCGTCTGGTGATCCTCCGCGGCGGTCGGCAGCGGGATGAGCAGACTCGGGATGGCAAAGTGCGAAAGCTCCGTGAGACTCGCGGCGCCGCTGCGAGCGATCGCGAGATCCGCCGCGCTGTAGGCTTCCTCCATGCGATGATGGAACGCGGCGACGAAGGCCGGCACGCCCGCCTGCGCATAACTCTCCCGCATGATCGGCTCGTCGTCGCGTCCCGTGAGATGGATGACCTGCACGCCCGCCTCGCGGAGCTGCGGCAGCGCGGCGGCGAGCGCAGTATTGATGCCGTGCGCGCCCTGGCTGCCGCCCA
>JBGSYE010000628.1:0-6413 GCA_041751075.1 Chthoniobacteraceae bacterium | reverse complement strand
GCGCGGCGCTTTCCTGCGGTGCCAGCGGCAGCGCGGCGGCGATGGCGCGCAGCTCGGCGACGACATCCGTCGTATGCTGGGCAAGGCTGAGCCAGGCGCGGCGGAAACTCTGCGGATCGCTGGAGATGCCCTCGCGCGCCTCGCCGGATGCTGGCGAAAGTGGCAACGGTCGATGGGCGGCTTCGCGGGTCCACCCGAGGTCTTCGGAATAGCCGCCACTTTCCACCGCGACGAGATACAGCCCGCCGGGCCGGGCGCGCTTCGCTTCCTGCCAGGAGTCTTCGAGCGCATTCCAGATGAAAGCTCGCGGCTTTGCTTTCGCCTTCAGAAATTTGTCGAACTCGCCGATCGACACACGGCACAGCTCGCGCCGCAGCGGGGCGATCGTGCCGGTAGCCGGGCGTTCGTCGGGCACTTCGCGCCAGAAGAGCTGCACGTCGTTCTCCTCGCCGTCTCGGACGTAGCGGGAGATGTCGAGATCGTGGCCGCAGACATCCGGCGTGGTGTCGAAGAGATCGACCAAATCCTTGCGCCGGAGCACCGGGCGAATGACCACCGGCACCGGAACAGAAACCGTCTCGAGCGAGCACGAAGCGGCGTCGGCCAGCGTGGAGAGGGCTTCCCGCGCCGTCTTCAACGCGGGCAAATCGTAAGGCAGAGCAAGTTCGTCCTTCTCGTCCTGCGGCTGCACATCGATCCACAGAACCTCGGCGTCCTTGTCTTCGCCCTTTCGGTTGCAGCGGCCAAAGCGCTGCACGAGCGAAGACCACGGCGCGAGCTCCGTAATCAGCAGGCGCGCGGAAACATCGACGCCCGCCTCGACGGCTTGCGTGGCGATCACGATGCGGTCGCCATCGCCGAAGAGCAGCCGCTCATGCCGCGCGCGATCCACCGAGCGGAAGCGCGAGTGAATCAGTGCGACCCGCTCCGGCTCGATGTCCTTCTTGAGCTTCCGCAACTGCGCATAAACATCCTGAGCGCGTCCCACGCGATTCACAACGACGAGCGTGAGCGTGCCGGCGGCGTGCTTCTCCGCGATCAACTCCGCCAAGGCCTTCGGATAGCCCGTCTTCGTGGCGGTCGAAAGTTTGAGCGCCGCTTCCCGGACCGGCTTCGTGGCCGCCAAGCGAGCCCGCAAGGCCGGCGCTTCCTTCTCCTCCGGCGAGAGCGAGACCTTCGGCCAGCCGCTCGCCGGCTCGATGTGATCGACGGTGGAGAGCGGTGCGGGATTTAGCGTTGCGCTCATCCACCAGGTCGGGCATCCGCCGATCGTGCCGAGCTGCGCATCGTGGCGGAAGCCATCGAGCTGCGCGCTCGTTGCGACCCCCACGCCCATCAGCTGCACCTCATCCATCACCCACAGCGCGTCGTTGTTCAGCAGCCCGAAGTGCATCGGCCAGCGGTATCGGCTCAGGCCGTATCCGCGGTTCAGCGCGCGGGAAAGGAGCATGTCCTGCGTGCCGATGAGGATGGCTTCGCGCTCGGGGTGGAGATCCCAATCGCCGCTGTCTTCGCCGCCCATGAGGATGATGGGGGACGTTTCCCAAAGGCGTTTCAAATCCTGATTGTCGGGAAATTCTGCGGCGAGACGCCGCAGCCACTCTTTGGCTGCATCGGCCGTCTGCTCCACGAGCGTCCGCATCGGCAGGCAATAGACGAGGCGGCGCGGCCATGAGGGGAGGTTGAGAGTTGAGGGTTGAGAGTTGAGAGACGGAATGGAAACCCGGTTCCAGAGCCACGCGAGGACGACGGCGGCGGTCTTGCCGAGGCCGGTCGGAATCTCAATCAACTTGGATGCGCAATCGGTTCCTCGCTCCAGCCACGCCTCGCGGGTTTCAGCAGGTTGCTTTTCGCCGCAGGCCAGCCGGCACTGATAGGCATACGGCGCGCTGCCGCCGGTGGCGGTGGTGAAGAATTCGTCGAAGGTCATGCCTGCTGGTCGTTGGTTTGCCGTTCAGCTTTTCTGCCGGGTGGGGCATCCGCGGGGATACCGTTTCCTTTTCCGGGAGAATACAAAAATCGCCTGCGCGAAACCGACTGTCAGAAAGCCGCCTGAGCGAGATTCCGACCCTTGCCGTCGCGGCCACGTTGTAGCTATCGTGCCCCCGTGAGCACGCTCGCCGAAATCGAAGAAGCAGTCGCAAAACTGCCGACCGACCAGTTTTCCGAACTCCTGCGGAAAATACAGGAGCGCGATGCCGAGACTTGGGATCGCGAGATGGAAGAAGACGCGAAGTCCGGGCGGCTCGATGCGCTCCACGCACGGCTCGAACAGGAAAACACCGACGAGCCCGATGTGCCGCTCGATGATTTCCTCGACCGAGGCAAGTTTCCGAAAGCGGGGTAGCCGCCTTCGCTCGCGAGCGCTGCCTCGGCAAAGGATTGGCCGGCACGGAAGACGTGGATGACCTGCTCCTTCCCGGTCGCGCTGACGCGGTGAACGTTGATCGCTCCGCGCTGCACGACGTAGAAGCCTTCGGACGCCGCGCCTTCATGAAAGAGGTAGTCGCTTTTCGCGAGCGGCTTTTGCACCGCGAAGGAGGCGATCGTTTCCAAGTCGCCCGGCGAGATGCTCGCGAAGAGCTGGCATGAACGCAGCGTGCTGGCGGCGGCGGTGGTGCGAAACTCGGCGAGCGGTGAAGGCATTGCGCCGTTTGAAACCACAAGCGGCGGCGAAGCGCGCTACTCCTCCTCTCGGGAGAAGTAAGTCACCCAACTCCCGTCCGCCTGCGGTTCGGCGCGCGAGGTGTAGCCTTCGCTGCGGAGTTTTTCGATGAGCGGCGAGGGCAGGAACGGCGCGATGACGGCCAGTCCTTCGCCCGGCTTGAGCGCGTCCACGCGCTTGCGGATTTCAGGAAAAGGCTCGGTGCCTTGCGCGAGGAGTTTGCGCACGTCGAAGCGTTTGAATTGGGTGTGCATCGGAAAATGGGGACGCGGGTTTGCGGGTTAGATTTCCGCGCGCTCCAGGCGGCGGCTCGTGAGGAAAAGCAGCGCTGCGCTCTAGGCGGCGGAAACGATGGCGAAACACATGCTCGCGTGCGTGAGCCACCACGCGGCGAGCGGCGTTTTGTTGGCGGCTTCCGCGGGGATTTGCTCCATCGCGAAAAGCGCCTGGATTCGGAAGGCGTCGAGCGGGTTGGCCATCAGCAACGCGACCCAGAGGTCGGGCACCTTTTGCAACGAGTCCCATTGCGCGGCGAAGAGCGCGATCAGGTCCACGCCGAAAAGCAGGAAGAGCCACGCGCTCACGCCGAGCACGAGCGCCTGCACGCGGTCGTGGCCGATGATGCCCGCGCAGAGTCCCAGGCTGCCGAAGATCGCGGCGAGGCCGAGGGTGTGCAGGTAGAGCTGCGCAAGCGCGGCGGGTGAGCCTTCGGCGAAAAGCGCGGGGATGAAGAGCAGCGCGAGCACGCCGCTGAAGATACCCCAGAGCGCGGCGAATTTCCCCAGCACGCACGCGGCGCGCGGAACCGGCTGCGCGAAGAGCACCGGCCACTCTCCATTCTCCGCGCGGGCGCTGCTGACCCCGGCGAGCAGCGCGAAGAGCGACACGAAATTGAGCGCGATCTGAAGGATGAAGAACGCCGCGGCATTCGGCGCTTCGCTGAGCGCAACAGCGGCGAGTCCGCCGCCCAGGGCGAGCGCGGAGAAGGCCTGGAAATAGCGGTTCACCAGCGCGCCGCGCAACTCGCGGAGGAGCAGGGCGCGCAGCACGCCAGTCTCAAGCCAGGGCAATGCGGCGTTCATTCAGGATTCCTCCAGTTGCGCAGTGGCGCGGCGGTTCGCTGATCTCTTCGAAGTCTCCCGGCAGGTTGGCCGGATCGAGTTCGCGCTCGATGACGCCGTGGCGGCAGAGCAGGCAGCGATGCGCGACGTTGTTCCATTCGGCAATAAGATGTGTGGTGACGAGCACGGTTTTTCCGCGACGCGCTTCCTCGTGCAGGATGTTTTGCAGGTGTCGGCGCCAGCCCGGATCGAGACTGAGACCCGGCTCATCGAGCAGCAGCACGGGCGCATCGGGCAGCAGCAGGAGTGCGAGTCCGAGACGCTGGCGCATTCCTCCGGAAAGAGTCCGCGTCTGTTCGCGGGTCACGCCGCTGAGTCCCGCTTGTTCCAGCGCCCAGGCCCGTCGCGGGCGATCCACGCCGCGCAGACGACCGTAGAAATCGACGATCTGCCCGCAGGTGAAGCGCGGGTGAAAATTCGGCGTCTGCGGCAAAAACGAGAGCAGTCGTTGCGCGGCGATCTTCTCGCGCACGATGTCTTTCCCGGCGATGAGCGCGTGCCCGGCATCGGCACGCGCGAGGCCGGTGAGCAGCTTCATCGTGGTGCTTTTGCCCGCGCCGTTCGGACCGACGAGCAGCGTGATCTCGCCCGGCCGCGCGGTGAAGGTGACGCCGCGGAGCACGCCTTTGCCGCGATACGATTTCGTCAGGGCTTCGGCGGTGATCATGGCCTGGAGGCTCGGCTGGCGCGCAAGGCCGGGAAGCTCGCGACGACCGGCGCGCGGTCTTCGATCGAGGTCACGCCGGGCAGCGCCGCCCGCTGATGGGCAAAGCGCAGCAGCTTCAGCGCGGGGCTTTCCGACAAAAGCGCAATGGCGGGGAAGTCGCGCCGGAGCACGCCCAAGAGATCGAGTTCGCGATGCGGGAGATCTTGGACGCCGTTGCGGTCGAGGTCGAACGCCGCCGCGCCGTCCCAGTAGTTTCCCACTCCCGCAAGCGACCACGCATTGCTGCCGTTCTCGCCCGCGACTTCGACCGGATGCAGGTTGCGCGCGAAAACATTGAGCGAAAAAGCGTTCTCGTCCGAGTTCGAGCCGAAGCGCAGGCCGATGTAATTCTGCGCTACGCGATTGCCGATCACGCGGTTGCGATTGCACTGGTTGAACGAAAGCCCGACGGCTTTGTGCTCGATCACGTTCGCCTCCACCCGGCAGTCGTCCATCGACTGGAAGATGAGGCCGTAAGCGCGGAAGCCGCGATTGTTCACGAAGCGGTTGCCGCGCACCACGAGCCGCTCGGAGAACATCAGCGCGGCCCCGGCGGCGTTGTCGGAAAAGGTGTTTTCGAGGAAAACGTTGTCGTCGGAATACATGTAATGCAGGCCGTAGCGGACGTGATGAATCCAGTTCCGCTCGCAGCGCGTGTGGTTCGCGAAGGAGAAATAGATGCCGTCGCGAGCTTCGCTGATTTCATTACCGATGATCTCATTGCGCTCGCAGTTCCACTGGTGAATCCCGTTGCCGCGGCGATTGGCGACGAGGTCGCAATTCTCCGGGCTCACGCCCAGGCCGCTTTCGATCGAGCGGCTTTCCTGCGCCAGCGTCGTCTTGCCGCGGATGACGTTGCCGAGCAACCGGCAGTCGTTCGCCTTTCTCAAATAGATGCCGTGCAGCGAGTCTTCGATGACGTTGCCCTCGACAGTCGCGCGATGCGCGGTGATGAAGACCGCCGCGTCATCATCGGAGAGCGCGAGGCCCGAGCCGCGGATGCGGAAGCCGCGCAGCGTCACGCCGTCCGCTGCGATGTGCACGACTTTGCCCTGGCCGCCGCCCTGGAGGGTGGGCTGTCCTTCGCCGAGAAGCGTGAGCGGTTGCCGAATGACGAGCGCGCCCGGATAGGTGCCGGCTGGAACAGTGATCGTCGCGCCGGGCGCCGCGGCGTCGATTTGCTGCTGGAGATCAGCCCGACCCGCGACGTTGAGCGCAAAGACAAGGACAGTCGCGAGCAGGAGCGTCTTCATGGCGCGAAAGGTTCCTCTTTCCGCGAGCACCACATCGCCAGCAGCAGCAGCGCCATGAACAGCCACAGCAGATACGTGCCGAGCTGCGGATAGCTGGATTGGGTAAAGTTCGCGATTTGCTGCGTGCCGAAGATCAGCGGCGTGAACGGCTCAATGTCCATCGGCGCCTTCGGATCGAGGTGATGGCCATAACTCCAAAGCCGGTAGTAAAACGAGCCGATCGAGAATACCCCGAACCACGCCGCGAGCATGAAGAGATCGATGATCGCGCGCATGGTGCCGAGCACTGCGGCGCGCAACGCGAGCATCACGAAGACGCCAAACATGAACGGCATCACCTGCATCTCGGTGAAGTCGGCTTGATGGATCGATTTCATGCCAATGTAGTGATTGAGATTGTTGATCTCGTTGAGGTCGTTGCCGTTCATCCCTCCGCCCTGGATTTTCCACGCGTAGATGTCGAGCCTCAGCCGCTCCGGATATTGCGGCGCGACGAGATGCAGCCGCCAGAGCGGGAAGAGCACCGACGCGGCGACCGCCGCCGCCGCGAGCAGCAGCAGCACGCGCGAGGTGAGGGTGAGCGGCTTGAAGAGGAAGCGGAACTGGCGGTGGAGATAGTCGGTCATAGGTCGGTCAATGCGGCGCCGACCGGAGGACTCGCGGATGTT
>JBGSYE010000627.1:0-2093 GCA_041751075.1 Chthoniobacteraceae bacterium | reverse complement strand
GGTCGCTGGACGCGCTGAAGACCTTGAACGAAGCGGAGGCCGCGCAGTTCGGCGACCCCGAGACGCTCACCCGCATCGCCCAATACGAGCTGGCTTACCGGATGCAAATCGCGGTGCCCGAGGTAATGGACATCGCGAAGGAAAAACCCGAGACGCTCGCCGCCTACGGCGCGGAGCCGGGCCAGGCAAGCTTCGCCAATAACTGTCTGCTCGCGCGCCGGCTCGTCGAGCAGGGCGTGCGGTTCGTGCAACTCTTCGATTGGGGCTGGGACATTCACGGGACCTTTGGCGGCGACGATCTTATCAGTGCGTTTCCGAAGAAGTGTCAGCAAGTCGATCGCGCCAGCACGGCGCTGGTCGAGGACCTGAAGCAACGCGGCCTGCTCGACGAAACACTGGTCATCTGGGGCGGCGAATTCGGCCGCACCCCGATGAACGAAGCCCGCAACGGCTCGACCTTCCTTGGCCGCGATCACCACCCAAACGCCTTCACCATCTGGATGGCTGGCGGCGGCGTGAAGCCTGGCATCGTCTTCGGCGAGACCGATGAGTTAGGTTATAACATCGTGCAGGACAAAGTCAGCGTGCGCGATTTTCAGGCCACCTTCCTGCACCTGATGGGTTTCGATCCGTACCAATACAGCTACCGCCACCAAGGTTTGAACGAACGGCTGATCGGCCCGAGCAATGAAGGCGAGATCGTGCAGGGCTTGCTGGCGTAGAGAACGCGCGTCGCAGCCGACGTGAGGAGGCTGAAGCCAGAGGAAACTCCGTTCGCAAACGGTCGCGAAAGGATGAGCCTCCTTACGTCGGATATTCGCAAAACAGCGTGTGATTTTGGAGCGGGTTTGAGAAGAAGGAGGGATGCGCGACACAGAAGTTTACGAACGACTGCTGGGCTTGAACGGACCTTGAAGCGTGGTGAAGGTGGAGATGGATGTGGTGGGCGGGGAGGTGCGGATCGAAGTGGGGTGTGATGGTGTCCAATGGGCGGGTGGGGAGGGGCAGAGGCTCCACCTCCACGGCGATGAGCAGCGGCAGTGGCGGCACCCGGACACCTGCCAGTTGCAGACGATCATCACCGCGGAAGTGCCGCGGGTATTGGATCCGCAGACGGGAAAGACGCAGATGGTGAAGGTGCCGTGGGCGGAGGCTCGGAGTGGATGGACGTTGCTGTTCGAGCATTTTGCGATTCGGGTGCGGTTGGGTTGCGCGACCATCAGCGACGCGCTGAAGCGGCTCGGGATTCACTGGCCGCAGGGGCAGAAAATCATGGCCGCGGCCGTGGAGCGGGGACTGGAGAGGCGCCAGCTGGAAGCCATCCCGGATGTGGGGTTGGATAAGAAGAGCTTCCAGCGAGGGCAGGACGATATCTCGGTGATGACCGACTTACTGGGGGAGCGGGTGCTGGAGGTGGTGGGCGGGCGGGATCGGCCAGCGGTGCTCCAGCTCTGGGAGTGATTGCCGGAGGAGGTGAGAAAACGAGTGGTGGCCGCGGCGATGGACTTTGGCGCTGCCGATGCGAGCGCGACGGTGGAGGCGGCGCCCCAGGCCAAGATCGTCTATGATAAGTTCCACATCAGCCAGTTACTCGGCACCGCCGTGGACACGGTGCGCCGGGCCGAGCACAAGGCGATGGCGCAGACCGGGGACCAGACCCTCACGGGAACCCGCTATCTATGGCTGTGCGGGATGGAGACGATGAGCGACGAGCAATTCGGGGAGTTTCAGCAGTTGGTGAAGATCGCCCTGAAGACCTCGCGCGCCTGGGAGCACAAGGAACTCTTCAGCGGGTTCTGGAGCCAGCCCAACGCGGAGAGCGCCCGGGGATATTTCGAGCAGTGGTTTGGCCGGGTGATGCGATCCCGGCTCGAGCCGATGAAGAAGACGGCCCGGACGCTGCGAGCTCATCTCCAAGGCCTGCTCAACTACTTCCTCCACCCGATCACCAATGCGCCCTCACCGAAGGCTTGAACAGCCGCATCCAGCTGCTCAAGGCATCGGCCCGGGGCTTTCGCAATCGGGACAACTACCGGATCCGCATCCTCTTCTTCATGGGCAAGCTCGACCTTCTCCCAACCCTCAACTAATCC
>JBGSYE010000626.1:0-4854 GCA_041751075.1 Chthoniobacteraceae bacterium | reverse complement strand
ATGGAAGCCGCGCGTGGCGGCACGCCGAACTTCGCGCTCGCGCACTACGCCCGCATGGCTGGCGCTTACAAAAGCGGCGACACGGCGGGCTTCAATGAAGCCGTGCGCGCGTATCGCGGCGAGATCGCCGGACGCCTCGCCGCGGACCTGAAACAGGCGGGCCAGGAGCAGCTCTTCAATCACCTCCAGCTTTTCTACAAGGCGATGCTGCTCATGGTCTGCGCGTTCCTGTGCGCCGTCCTGTTTTGGTTTCAGCCGCTCGAATGGGAGTGGCTGCGGCGCACTTCGGTGTGGCTGTGTTTCCTCGGTGTCGTCGTCACGACCATCGGCCTCATCTTCCGGATGCAACTCATCGGCCGCCCGCCGGTCATCAATCTCTACTCGTCCGCGATCTTCATCGGCTGGGGCGCGCCGATCCTCGGCCTGCTGTTGGAAAAGTTCTGGCGCAACTCGATCGGCGTCGTCGTCGGCTCGATGATCAGCGCGATGTGCCTCATCGTGGCGCACTATCTTTCGCTCGAAAAAGACACGCTCGAGATGCTGCGCGCCGTGCTCGATACGAACTTCTGGCTCGCGACCCACGTCGTCATCGTCACGCTCGGTTACGCCGCCACCTTCGTCGCCGGCTTCCTCGGCATCATCTTCGTCGTGCGCGGCTTCTTCACCAGCGCGCTCACGCCGGAGCTGCGCCGCTCGCTCGCGCGGATGGTCTATGGCATCGTCTGCTTCGCCACGCTCTTCAGCTTCGTCGGCACGGTGCTCGGCGGCATTTGGGCGGATCAAAGCTGGGGCCGGTTCTGGGGCTGGGACCCGAAGGAAAATGGCGCGATCATCATCGTCCTGTGGAACGCGCTCATCCTGCACGCGCGCTGGGGCGGCCTCGTGCGCGAGCGCGGCCTCATGAACCTGGCCATCGGCGGAAACATCGTCACGAGCTGGTCGTGGTTTGGCACGAACATGCTCGGCATCGGCCTGCACAGCTACGGCTTCATGGACGCGGCGTTTTACGCGCTGCTCAGCTTCGACCTCGCGATGCTGGCGCTCATCGGCCTCGGCATGGTGCCGGAGCGGCTGTGGCGCAGCTACCGGAAGACCGCGCCCGAACCGAAGGAAGACGAACTCCAGCCAGCCTAACGCGGGACCGCAATGTGGGACCGACTTGCATTCGGTCTCCGCAACGTGGGACCGACGTGTAGTCGGTCCTCCCCAATGTGGGACCGACTTGTAGTCGGTCCTTCTCCCTCGACGCGCAGCGTCCACTTCAACTCGCACCTCGGGCACTCGTAGGATTGCAGACCGAAACTCAGCACCACCCTCAGGAAAAGTGGACGCTGCGCGTCGCGGGGCGAGGACCGACTGCAAGTCGGTCCCACGTTGGGTCCCACATTTCTCCACATTTCATCGCCGAAACGGCGGCGCGCCGATACAACACGCGCGCACTCACCGACCGCACCGAAATCCAGCACCAAGCCATGAACGAATCCCTGCCCGACCAAGCCCTCACCACGCTCGCCTTCGAAGTCTCCAACGAAGATCTTCCGACCGATCCCGGTGCCAATCCCTTCAAGCTCGTCGTCGATCCCGTGATGCGCCTGAAGCTGCGCCGCGCGCTCTTCGACCTCATCGAAAGCCACGACCAGGAACTCGCCAAATACGTGGCCGAAGGCAGCCTCGCGCTCGACAGCTACAAGGAATACATCGAACTCTTCGCGCACAGCTTGAAGCAGACGATGGGCACCCGCGAAGGCGTGGCCTACATGCTGCAAAGCTGCGGCTTCGAGGTGGAGAAAGATGACATCAACCTCCAGCCCGAGACGCGCTGGAAAGTGCGGCGGTAACCGGAAGATGCGGAGTGAGAGTTGAGCGGCCGAATGGACCGACTGCCGTGATTTTGCTCGCTCATTTGCGGGGTGAAGATCCGCCGTCGGGTCAGTGACGGGAAATCGTCCACTCAACCCTCAACCCTCATCCCTCAACCCCATTTGCAGGCTTGTCCGCGCCTCGTTCAACGGCGCGGAATCTCGATGAACGCGCCGGGCTGGATCGTGGCCAGCGCGGTCAGAATCTGCGGTGCGACGGCCACCACCTTCCGGAGATTGTTGGTGGGCAGGACGATCAGCGCCAGCTTCCGACCCGCCAGATTCTGCTGAGAACGGAGATTCTGATCGGACGTAATCATCACCGCGAATTCCTGCTCCCTCGCGGAGACGAGGTCGCCGTTGCGGAGTTGATCCGATCGCTTCTCGCGAGCCGTCGTGACGTCGTGGCCGGGCAGGCAATCCCGCAACGTTCGTGGCACGCAATGATCCAGGAAGGCCTTCACGCCGCTTCCGGGAAGCTGGTGCGCCGGGCATGTTCCAGGACCGCCACCGCTTGCTCGCGCGTCACGCCTTCGAACACCTCGAGATATTCGTCGAGGCTGACTCCGCCTTCGAGGTTTTCAAACAGGCTGCTCACCGGCAGCCGCGTTCCCGCGAAGCAGAGCGCGCCGCTCATCCGCTCCGGGTTTTGCCACACGGGCAAGCCGGGGATGGGATAGCGGTCTTCGATCATGCGGCCAGATTAGCAGCGCCGGACGCGGAGTAAAACGGCGACTGCGCGGCCCCGCGCGGCCCGCTCAGTAAGCCGCCTGCACGCCCTTGATCGAGCGCTTCGGCATCCAGGGCATCATCGAGCGCAGCTTCTCGCCCGTCTTCTCGATCTGATGCTTTTCGCCGGCCTTGAGCAGGGCGTGGTATTTCTTGTAGCCGCCTTCGTATTCCTTCACCCAGTCCTTCGCGAACTTGCCTTTCTGGATGTCGGTGAGCGCCTGCTTCATGCGCTTCTTCACGCCGGCGTCGATGATCTTCGGTCCCACGGTCACGTCGCCCCACTTCGCCGTCTCGGAGATCGAGAAGCGCATCCCGGCGATGCCTTTCTCGTTCATCAGATCCACGATCAGCTTCAACTCGTGCAGGCACTCGAAGTAGGCCATCTCGGGCGAGTAACCCGCTTCCACCAGCACCTCGAAACCCGCCTGCACCAGCGCGGTGCAGCCGCCGCAGAGCACGGTCTGCTCGCCGAAGAGATCCGTCTCGGTCTCTTCCTTGAAGTCGGTCTCCAGCACGCCGGCACGCGTGCCGCCGATGCCCTTGGCCCATGCCAGCGCGATCTTCTTCGCGTCCTTGCCGGGGTTTTGGTAGAGGGCGATGAGCGACGGGACGCCTTTGCCTTCCAGATATTGGCGGCGCACGATGTGCCCCGGTCCCTTCGGCGCGACCATGATGATGTTCACGTCCTTCGGCGGCACGATCGTCTTGAAATGAATGGAGAACCCGTGGCTGAACACGAGCGTCTTTCCCTTGCTGAGGTTCGGGCGGATGTCCTTCTCGAACGCCGCCGCCTGCTTCGTATCCGGCAGCGCGATCATGATCACGTCGGCCTTCTGCACCGCCTCGCCGGGCGGGTAAACCTCAAACCCCTTCTCCTTCGCCACCGCTACGGACTTGCTGGTCGGCAGCAGCCCGACGATCACCTTGACGCCCGATTCCTTGAGATTCAGCGCGTGCGCATGGCCCTGGCTGCCGAAGCCGAGCACGGCGCAGGTTTTGCCTTTGAAGATGGAGAGATCGGCGTCTTTGTCGGTGTAGATTTTAGAGGGCATAGGAAAAGGGGCGCGAGTGTAGCCCTCGCGGGAAGGCTGTCAATTGCCGCGGCCACTCATCCTCTTCCTCATCCTCATCCTCTTCCTCATCCTCTTCCTCATCCTCTTCCTCTTCCGCATCCTCATCCTCTTCCTCTTTTCCGACGCACCCGAGGAGGAGGATGAGGATGAGGATGAGGAAGAGGATGAGATTCCCGCCCCGCTAACGGATCGGCTCCTTCGGGAAAATCTCCTCCCAGCTCCGAATCCCGATCACCTCCTTCGCGAACTCCGTCGCCGCCTCCTCCCGCGGCGTCCCCAGCGCCTGGAAGACGTACCACACCGGCTTCCGCCCCAGCGGATCCTCCTGGTCGTCGGGGAACCGGCGCAGCCCGATCCGCAGGCCGCCTTCCTTGCGATTATCCACCCAGTTGTGGAAGTGGAACATCTCGATCGTGTCCAGCCGCTCCAGCTTCTTCCACACGTAGGCCATCGCCGCCGCCTGCTCCCGCAGCGACTGCTCGCTGTAGTCTGGCGAATTCGGCCCCTGCTCCGTGAACGCCACCTTCCGCGGCTGCCCCCGATACAGCACCCGCGGCTGCCGCACCCACGCATCCAGCACCTCGATATTCTTAAACGTGATCTGCGGCGTCTCGAAGCGGAACTCCGCCAGCTCATCCTCCCACGTCCGCGGATTCCGGAGATCCTGCGGATACGGATGATGCGCGATCCCCCAGCCGAAATCCCCCTCCGCGTGCGAAAACTCCAGCAGCAAGTCCAGCAGTTCCCGCGAAGGATAAAAGTGCGGCGACGCCCGCTGCGTCCAGTAGTGCGTCAGCGAGATATAGGCCCGCGCGTGCGCATCGTACTGCCGCGCGATCAGCTCCACCGTGCGCATCGACTTGTGATAAAGCTCCAGGTAACGCAGCGCCGTCTTCTCCCCCGCGTTCGTCCACTCCCAGGCCGCGTCCACCTCATTATGCACGATCCAGTGGTGAATGCGCCCGTGCGCCCCGCTCGGCTCGCTGTAGCGCCGGGCCAGGAAATCCAGCCCTGCCGCATACGCCGCGTGCCCCTGCGCGCTCGCCACATCCGGCATCGCGAAATGCCCCGCCGGGTGCGCATCCGGATGCGCCACCAGCTTGCCGTAAGCCTTGTCCGGCGTCGTCGCCGCCTGATTTACCAGGATGATCGCCGAGACCACCTGCCCGTGCTGCGCCGCCGCCAGCATC
>JBGSYE010000625.1:0-5988 GCA_041751075.1 Chthoniobacteraceae bacterium | reverse complement strand
CCCCCCCGAGCGTCCGATACGCCGCCATCGTCTCGGCCTGCGGCGGATCGGGCCGATCCGCGGTCCCCGCCCTCACCACCGCCGCCGCACCCTCCTGCAGCACTCCATTCGGTTCGCCGTGCGCATCGCGGAGAAATTTTCCGCCCGCTGGATCGCGCGTCGAGGCCGTCACCCTGGCGAGTCGCAGCGCGAGCGAATTGCAGACGGACTGATGTCCGCTGGCGTGCGAGAGGATGATCGGATGCGTGGTGCTGGCGCGATCGAGATCCTCGCGCGTCGGCGAGCGCCCGAGCTTCAGATCCTGGTACCGTGAACCGAAGACCCATTGACCCGCGGGCGTCCGCCCGGCCTTGCGCCGCAGTGCGGCGATCAAATCCTCGATGCTGCGGACTTTTGCCGGACGGCAATCGACCGGCGCCCAGCGCGAATCTTCCGGATAGACCGCACCGGGATGACAATGCGCATCGATGAATCCCGGCACCACCGTCTTGTCCCGCAGATCGAGCACCGTCGTGCCTTCGCCGATGAAGGGCCGCACCGCCGCATCCGTGCCGACGGCCACAAATCGTCCGTCCTTCACCGCCAGGGCTTCCGCGCGCGGCTGCCGGTCCTCGACGGTCAGCACCGTCGCGTGTTGCACCACGAGATCGGCCGCGTCTTGCGCACGGGCGATGCCGGCAAGCGCCGCGGTCACGAGAGAGACGGGGATGCGAAAGGCGAAGAGCGACATACGGGAGAGGGGTGGGAGATTCTGGCGCCGTGGCCGGCGCATCGTGCATTTCCGATCCGGACGGTTTCTTAGAGGGCGTCGAAAAAGTCGGCGCCCGGCGGCATTCTCCTAGTCGTGCGCTCATGCGGTGCGGAGGAGCAAGAGCAAGGGTAAAGAAGCGCTGCGTGCGATTACCGCGGCGTCGCGTGCTCCCCGCCGTGGCCGTGTTGTTTTCCGCGTCTGGCGGCAACGAACTTTGCTGGGTGCCGCCAGGGGGCAGGAGCTCCGCGCCATGAGACCTGCCGGGCCCTTTTCCGGGTGCGGAGTTCCTGCCGAGTCTGTCGCGGCGGGACGCCGCGACCAACACGCGAGACGCGCGTGCCCGGACCTCCCCGTTTGACAAACGCACCGGGCGCGTCTTCCATCGCCGCCCATGAAACGTCTTCTCCATTCACTTTCGCTCGCTGCTGTCGTTGCCTTTCTCACGGGATGCGCCGGCACGGACGGCTCCTACAAGGTCACCGCTTACAAGCCGAACAACCCCTCCGCCGTGCGCGTGAAAGTCTCGACCTCCACCCAGAACGTGTACGTGATGGAAGGCGACCGCATGCTCATGGCGGTGCAGGGCTGCGTCGGCACGAGCAGTTCACCGACGCCCGCGGGCAACTTCACCATCTTCAGCAAACAGAAGACCAAGCGCCGCATCAGCCAGCCCGATGCTGGATATCCGATGGCTTACTGGTGCGAATTCAAGTCCGCGTACGGTTTTCACGAAGGTTTCGTACATCCCCAGCCCCGCACCCATGGTTGCATCCGGCTGCACAAGGAAGCGGCCGCGCGCCTCTTCGCGCTCGTGAATGTCGGCACGCCGGTGAATGTCGCGAGCCGGCAGCCGGAGGACAGCACTTATGGCGCGAAAGTCCAAAAGCTCGACCAGAGCCGCGATCCCGATCCGCCGCGTTCCTACATGTTGTCGCCGAGCTGGTTCAAGGATCCGGCCGGACCGCTGCTCGTCGAGCAGAGGTCGTAGCGACTCCGCTTCATCATCGTCTTCATCCTCATCCTCCCGATGGAGGGAAAAGAGGATGATGAAGATGAAGATGAGGATGAAGATGATGAGCCATGCCTGCTGAACCTGCCGCCACCACCCCCGCCAAACGCGTGAACCTGCGCACGCCCGACGTCATGGCGGCGGTGCAGGCGCAGGTCGAGACTCACTACCGCAGCGAGATCGTCGAGCGGTTGCGCGCCTCGGGAGGCACGCTTTCCTGCGGCGGCGTGACGGTGCGGCTGGCGAAGCAGTTCGGCTTTTGCTACGGCGTCGAGCGCGCCATCGACCTGGCCTACGCAGCGGCGAAAGTCTTCGCCGACCGCCGGCTCTTCATCCTCGGCGAGATCATTCACAACCCCGAGGTGAACCAGCAGATCGCCGAACTCGGCGTGAAGAATCTGCTCGGCAAATCGCCCGAGGCCGACGTCAGCGCGCTGACCGCCGAGGACGTCGTCATCGTCCCCGCCTTTGGCACCGACGTCACCACGCTCGCCGAGATCAAGGCGCGCGGCTGCCAGATCGTGGACACCACCTGCGGCGATGTGATGAGCGTCTGGAAGCGCGTGAAACAAAACGCGCAGGACGACATGACGTCGATCATCCACGGGAAAGCCGCGCACGAAGAGACCAAGGCCACGGCGTCGCGCGCGATCGTCGGCGGCAAGGGGCACTACCTCATCGTGCTCACGCTGCGGGATACCGACTACGTGTGCGATTACATCCGGAAAGGCGGAGACAAGCAGGCTTTCCTCCAGCGCTTCGCGGGCGCCTACAGCGAGGGTTTCGATCCCGACGTGCATCTGCGCCGCGTCGGCGTGGCAAATCAGACCACGATGATGCGCGGTGAGACCGAGGAAGTGCAGCGGCGCATCATGGCCGCGGTGCACGACCGCGATGGCGAGCAAAGCACCGCCCGGAATTTCCGCTTCTTCGACACCATCTGTGGCGCGACCCAGGAACGGCAGGACGCGCTCCGCGACATGCTCGCCGCGCCGATGGACCTGCTGCTCGTCATCGGCGGCTACAACAGCTCGAACACTTCGCACCTCGCGGAAATGGGCGAAGCGCTGCTGCCCACCTACTTCATCCGCAACGCCAGCAAGCTCGAGAGCCGGGAGCGCATCGTCCACTACTGGGCGCGGGAAAAGCACGAGGTCATCAGCGAAGGCTGGCTCCCGCCGACCCCGGTCGTCGTCGGCATCACCGCTGGCGCGAGCTGCCCGAACAACCTCATCGAAGAGACGATCCTGCGCCTTTACGAACTGCACGGCGTCTCGTTGAAGCAGCTTCTGGCCACGGAGTCTCCGTGACTCCGACCCGCGGAGAGGCGCGGCAGGATTTCGCGTTGCTTTGGGATTCCAAGCGTGGGATCGGTCCCGGCCTCTTTCGGCCATACTCACCATACTTTCTTACGATGTCGTCATTTCCCAGCCCGCACTCTATCGAAATCCTCGAAGCCCGCATCGCTCCGGCGGCCTTCATCGTCACCAGCCTCGCCGATACCGGCGCCGGCAGCCTTCGCGCCGCGATCGATTCGGCAAATCTGACGGCCGCCACGGATGTCATCCTCTTCAAGATTCCCGCCGGCGATTTGCCGGGCACCATCGACGTCGGGAGCGACCTGCTCATCACGGGAAGCCTCATCATCAAAGGCCCGGGCGCGGACAAGCTCGTGCTCGATGCGGGGAAGAACAATCACCGCATCTTTGACATCAATGACGGCACCTCAGCCGTGATCGGCGTGACGATCTCCGGCCTCGCGCTCACGAACGGCCAGGTGCTCACCGGCGATGGCGGCGCCATCCGCAGCACGGAGAGCCTGGCCCTCGCAAACGTGCTCCTGCAAAAGAACACGGCCTCCGGCAATGGCGGCGCCGTGAGCGTCGATACCACCGGCAAGTTCTCAATGATCGGCGCTCAGGTGCTCGGAAATGTGGCCGACGGCAACGGCGGCGGCCTGCATGTGCTCGCGGCGGGAGGCATCGTCGTGAGCAAGAGCACGGTGGCCAATAACGGCGCGGACGCCGCGGGCTTGATGCAACTCACCTCGGGCGGCGCCGCGATCGTGCTCGATCGCAGCGTGATCTCCGGGAACCTTGCGTCCGCGGGCGGCGGCGGCGGCGGGCGGATCGACAATGACGCCGTCTCGGGCATCGCCAAAGTCATCGTCCGCGACTCCACCTTCAGCGCCAATACCGCGACCAATGCCGGTGGCGGCCTCGATCTGATCGACGGCACCTATTTCATCCAGAACACGCTCTTCGCCGGCAATCGCGCCACGAACGGCGGCGGCGGGCTGGTCGATGAGCAAAGCGAAGCGCTCACCATCTCGAAGAGCCGCTTCATCGGCAACAGCACCGGCGGCACCGGCGGGGCGGTCTGCTCGATCACCGACGGCAGACTCACGGTCGTGAGTTCGCTCTTCGACGGCAACCGCTCCACCGGCATGGGCGGCGCCATCATCCTCGACAGCGCCGGCCTCGACGCCACGCTCGCCAGCAACACCTTCTCCGGCAACTCCTCGGGATCGGCGGGAGGCGCCGTCGCCGCCATCGGCGACAGCAAACTCACAGTGAGTCGCGGCACCTTTTCAGCGAATGCCGCCGGCGCCGATGGCGGCGGCATTTTCGGCCTCACGGACGAAGGCATCGTGGTCAGCAAGGCCATCTTCACCGGCAATCGGGCCGGGGCCACTTCCACCGCCGACGGAGGCGCGATCTGCGTGGGCCTCGGCACGCCGCTCACCATCGCGGGTTCAAAGTTTCTGTACAACTCCGCCAGCGACGACGGAGGCGCGGTCGCCGCGGAAGGTGCGGGCGCGCTCCTCGTCAGGAGTTCGACCTTCCTCGAGAACATCGCTGTCACGCTTGGCGGCGGCATCTTCCGCACCAGCACCGGCGCGCTGAAGGTCGAAGGCAGTGTCTTTCAGGCCAATCTCAGCGGCGAAGGTGGCGGCGTCGGCTCGAACGGCACCGGCGATGTCGCGATCGAAACTTCGCGCTTCCTCGGCAACACCGCGGCCACGGGCAGCGGCGGCGGGCTCAATCTTGCGTTCGCCAGCACCATCGATCTCACGTCGCTGGTCCTCTCGAAAAACCTCGCCAGCATCGACGGCGGCGGCCTCTCCGTGGCCAGCGCTGGCGCAAAGACCCTGCGAAGCTCCGTCCTCGTGGGCAACGTCGCCGCATCCGGCGAAGGCGGCGGACTCATCACCTCCATCGCCGGGAGCGATCTGCTCCTCACGAAGACCAAGATCGTCGCCAACCTCGCCGCGATCCAGGGAGGCGGCGCGCGCAACAACACTGGCGCAGGAGTGGGCTTCGTCGGCGGCTCCTTCGCCGGGAACATCGCGCCGCTCGATCCGAACGCCTCGACCACGCCGTAGCGGCGCGGGCAGAGCGCTGCCGGGGGATGGCAGTATTCCGCTCGGAGGGTGATGTGGCCTGCGATTCCTCGGGCGGGCCACGGGGCGTGCGATCGTTACGACCGGATCACGCCTACAGGATCGATCGGTACAACGCCGCGTACCTTCCGATCATCTCTTCTGTGCTGAAGCGCGCGATATTCGCGGTGTCCGCGACCCTGCGGCGCTGCGCCTCGGCTTCGCTCTCGTCCAGAAACGCGCGGATCTTCGCCACCGCGCGCCGCGTTCCTTCCGCGTCGTCCGCGCGGATCTCCGAAGCCTCGAGGTAGAGCGGCCCTTCATCGCCGACCTCCGTCATCGGGGGCTCGCCGGTCGTCACCACTCGGCAGCCGCACGCCTGCGCCTCGACGATCGGCCAGCCGAAACCTTCCGCGAGCGACGGGAAAAGCAGGCATTCCGCGGCGGAATAAAGCGCATCGAGCTGGCGATCGCCGACCGCCTCCAGCGCGATCACGGAGTCGCGCAGCACGGGACTCGCCGCGATCTTCGCCGCGATCTCCGCGCTCAACTTCTGCCCCGCGAGGAGCAGCAGCGGCGCCTCCGCCCCGGACTGCTCCCGCCACTGTTCGTAGATCGCCAGCAATCCGCTTCGGTTCTTGTACCATTGGTTGCCGCCGACGTGGAAAACGAAGCGCGTCGTGCCGGCCGCGACGCCCGTCCGATGCGGCTCGGGCAGCATCGCCGCGACGAGACCGCGCGCGGCGGTGAGTTCCATCCGGGTGCAGGGGCGATTGAGACCATTGGGCGTCACCGTCACCCGATCCTCCGGCAACCCGGCGAGGCGCAGCACGTCGCGACGCGTCG
>JBGSYE010000624.1:0-7070 GCA_041751075.1 Chthoniobacteraceae bacterium | reverse complement strand
ATTCATCGAGGAAATCCAGCAGCTCGGGCGGCGCCCGAAGCGCAGCACGGCGCAACCGGAACTTTTCAAATGAAGGCAGAAGTGGCGGGCGCTCGCCTTCTGCCTTCTGCCTTCCGCCTTCTACCTTTCTTCCCATGATCGCCTTTCACGACCACCTCCCGGTGATCGAGCTCGCCAGCGGCCAGGCAGTGGCTTTTGAACGCGACTGGCTGGTGCGGTCGCTGGCTCGGGCGGCGTCGCGCGCGGGCTACGCGAAGTGGTGGCTCGCGGAGCATGTGGCCGAGAGCGTCACAGCTTATTTGCGCGAGCAGGCGGAGCTGAATGTGATGCCGGTGGACCGGCTGACCACTGCCGTGCAATCCGTGCTCCAAGTCATCGGCTACTCGGAGGTGGCGCGGCACTTCAAACCGGCTCCGCATCGCGAACGGGTCTCGCTGGTCGATCTCGCGCGTACTGCCGGGACGGGGTACGAGCTGGCGTTCTTCGATCTGCTGGGACGCCGCATCCAGGACCTCGTAGGGAGCGAGAGTTGCGATTTTGAAATGCACGGCCTCGACCGTTGCGTGCGGCTGCTCTGCGCTTCCAAGAGCTGGAGCCGGAGCTGCGATGCCCTGCGCGGCGAGATCGTCGCCTTCACCCGCGAGCACGCGATCTCGGCCGCCATACGCTGCGAAGTGACCTTCACCCTCCTATGACGCTCTTCGAGAAAATCGCCGCGGGCGAAATTCCAGCCCGCATCGTCCATGAAGCGCCGGACTTCATCGCCTTCCACGACGTGAACCCACAAGCCCCGGTCCACGTGCTCATCGTGCCGCGACGTTGCATCGCGCGGCTCGCCGACGCGCAGCCATCGGACGCCGATCTCCTCGGGCGCATGTTGCTCGCTGCATCGGAAATCGCCGCGCAGCTCGGCCTCGCCGTGGGCGGCTTCCGCGTGGTGATCAATAACGGCCGCGACGCCGGCGAATCGGTCCCGCACCTGCACATCCACGTCCTCGGCGGACGCGGCCTGCACTGGCCACCGGGATAAATGTGCGGCGGACTTGCAGACCGCCGGCGGGCCCATTGCTGGAGACGCGGCAGGTTCCCGCGCCTGCCCGGGCTCCGTCTGAGCGGGGGAAACCGCGGGAGGATCTTTGAGTTCCAAGAGCTCCTTCGGTGATCGGCCAGCGGACGGACTGCGAGTCCACCATACTTTCAGCCCTCGATCGTATTGATCTCGACCGGCTCGACCTTCACCCCGAGCTCTTCGAGCCAGGCGATCCCGCGTTTGATCTCGTCACGCTCGCCGCTGAGCGAGAGCGAGACGATGCCGATCTCATCCGTCACACTGCATTGGCGGATATTGGTGACGACTTTGAATTTCTGAGCGAGTTCCCACAGCACCGGCTGCGTGACGAGCCGCGTGGGGAACATGAGCCAGAGGCGTTGTTTTTCTTCCATGAGGTAAGTGGAAAGTGAGGGTGGAAAGTGGAATTGCGGGTGAGGTGTCGAGTGGACATTTCACTTTCCACTTTCACCTTCCACTCCTACCCGCCCGCGATCGCCGGCACGATGCTGATCTCGTCGTTGTCCTTCACTGGCGTGGCCTTTTCTTCGAGGAAGCGGATGTCTTCGCCATTCACGAAGATATTCACGAAGCGGCGGACGTTGCCGGCGTCGTCGCAGATGCGGTCTTTCAAGCCGGGGAAGGCCTGCTCGAGGTTGTCGATCAGTTCGCCGACGTTCGCGCCGGCAGCGCTGACGGTTTCGAGTTCGTTGGTGAGCTTGCGGAGAGGGGTGGGGATGAGGACGGAGGGCATGGGTTGGAACGTGAATGGTGATCAGTGATTGGTAATTAGTAATTGGTAATTGGTGAATGGTGCGAATGCGGGACGGATGAATGACCACTCACCGATCACTTATCACCAATCACCGGGCAAGCCGGTCAGGCAGCGGCGGTGTCGGCTTTGTAGATTTTCTCCTCAAACTCCCGGATGCTCGGGTTGATGGTGCGCGGCTCGCCGCATTTGCCGGCGATGGCTTCCTGCGTCTTCAGGCCGTGGCCGGTGATGCACAGCACGGCGCTGTCGGTGCGCGGGATGGAGCCGTTTTCGATGAGCTTCTTTGCACAGGCGACGGTGACGCCGCCCGCGGTTTCCGCAAAGATGCCTTCATTCTCCGCGAGCAGCCGGATGCCTTCGACGATCTCGTCATCCGTGGCGTCCTCGGCATTGCCGCCGGTGTCTTTCATGGAGTGGATCGCGTAGTAGCCGTCGGCCGGCGTGCCGATGGCCAGGGATTTCGCGATCGTGTTCGGTTTCGGCACGGGCTTGATGATGTCGCTGCCTTTCTTCCGGGCCTCGGCGATCGGTCCGCAGCCGGTGGCCTGCGCGCCATGCACGCTGAAGGGGGCCTTCTCGACGATGCCGAGCTGAATGAACTCTTTGTACGCCTTGTGAATCTTGGTGAGCAGCGAGCCGGAGGCCATCGGGATGACGGTGTGGCGCGGGAGCCGCCAGCCGAGTTGTTCGGCGATTTCAAAGCCCATCGTCTTCGAGCCCTCGGCGTAATACGGACGCAGGTTCACATTCACGAAGCCCCAGCCGTACTTCCCGGCAATCTCGGAGCAGAGGCGGTTCACCTGATCGTAGGCGCCGTGGATGGCGATGACGTTCGTGCCGTACACGAGGGAGCCGAGCACCTTGCCCTGCTCGAGATCGGCGGGGATGAGCACATAGCTCTTGAGACCGGCGCTCGCGGCATTGGCGGCCACCGAGTTCGCGAGATTGCCCGTCGAAGCACACGCGACGACCTGGAAACCCAGCTCACGCGCGCGGCTCAGCGCCACGGAGACGACGCGATCTTTGAAGCTCAGCGTCGGGTAATTGACGGTGTCGTTCTTGATGTAGAGCTCCCGGATGCCGAGGGCCTTCGCGAGACGGTCCGCTTTCACCAGCGGTGTGAAGCCGACCTGCGTGCCGACGGTCGGAGCGCTGTCGATCGGCAGCAGCTCGCGGTAGCGCCACATGGTCTGCGGACGCGACTCGATGACCTGGCGGCTGAGCGCCTTGCCGATGGCGTCGTAATCGTAGGCCGCCTCGAGCGGGCCGAAGTCGAAGTCACAGACGTGGATGGCCTGCTTGGGGTAAAGGCGTCCGCATTCGCGGCACTTGAGGTTCGAGAAGAAGGGCGACGGTTTGTCCATAAGCTCTGCACTCTCACCAAGGATCATTGACTGCCGATGAGTGCGGAGACGGGGCCGGGACGAGTCGCGCGGCCACTGCCTGCATTCATCTTCCCCTCGGCGCTTGCGCGCTCCGGGCTGGATTTGGCACCTGGACCTCGCAGCTTGCGCCGCGAGCGGTTGCCGTGACTTCAACGGGCCAGAACCCTCTGTCACTCTTGATGAAAGAGCCGCGAAACTAGGAGCCACCGGCGGGAGCGTCAAATGGATTCTCCAGTCGGCGTGTCATACGAAGCTGGCGCGTCGATTGCGGAATGGCGCGGCTTGCCGCGGAGCCAGGTCGCTGGCATTCTCCGCACATGAGCCACGTCAGCGCCATGCCCACCTATCAATTTTCCGTCATGGAGTATCACAAGCTCGGCGAGGCCGGCATCTTCGGCGAAGACGACCGCGTCGAACTGCTCAACGGAGACATCATCCTTATGGCCCCCATCGGTATTCGCCACATCAAAGCAGTCCGCAGGTTCAGCAAGATCCTGCACCGATTCTTCGGCGAAAGGTGCATCGTCGATGCCCAGAATCCGGTGATGATCGATGGCCTCTCCGAGCCGCAACCCGACCTGCTCCTTTTGAGTCAGGCGGCAGATCTCCGGGACTCCGCGCCACTGCCGGAAGACGTGCTCCTGCTGGCCGAGGTCGCCGACACCTCGCTGGTGTACGACCAGACCGACAAGCGCGCGGCTTACGCTCGCAATGGCATCGTCGAATATTGGATCCTCGATCTTACCCTCAATGTGCTGCACGTCTTCCGCGATACCGACGGCCACGCATACCGCACCGAACTCACCGTGCGCCCCGGCGAATCCATCGCCCCGCTGGCCTTTGCCGACACGCCCATCGCCCTGAGCGATCTGCTGCCGTGAGGCGCCTTGGCGGAAGTCCCGGCGGTTGCCGGAGCGAGCCGCCGCTCCATCCCTCCCCCGGCATCCAATCTTGCGCGGGGATGCAAATCGTGGGAGTTAGGGAGCCGCTTTTCGCCAGACCTTCCGACCGCCACCATGTGGGACTCGTACCAACGCCGCCGCCCCTTCTATCGCCGCCCGATTTTTCTGATCCCGCTGGCGTTGCTGGTGAGCGTGGGGCTGACGGCCTTCCTCTGGCTCTGGCAGGAAAAGTCGGACTGGGAGGATCGCGCTTCGGCTTTTGACTACCGGCGGCTCGACGAGATGGAATCTGCGAGCGTCATCTACGATCGCAAGGGCGCCCTGCTGGGCCGCATCTTCATCCAAAATCGCGACAAGGTGCCGCTGGCCCGCATCTCGCCGGAGCTGCTCCGCGCGGTGGTCGCGGCGGAGGACACGCGATTCTACCAGCATGCAGGGGTGGATTACGTGGGCATCGTCCGCGCCGCGATCGCGAACTACAAGGCGGGCCGGACGCGCCAGGGCGCGAGCACGCTCACCCAGCAGCTCGCCCGCAATTCCTTCCCCGACGGATTGCCCAGCAACGATCGCGGCTACCAGCGCAAGCTGCTGGAGATCTTCGTCGCGCGGGAGATCGAGAAGCGTTACGACAAGGCCAAGATCCTCGAGCTCTATCTGAACCGCGTCTTTTTCGGCTCCGGTTTTTACGGCGTGGAAGCGGCGGCGCGCGGCTACTTTGGCAAGCGCGCGAGCGACCTGAATCTCTCCGAGGCCGCCACGCTCGCCGGGATGCTGAAGAGCCCGAACAATCTCGCGCCGTGGAAGAATCGGCAGGCGTGTCTGGAGGGACGCAATGTCGTGCTGAAGCGGATGCTCGAACTCGGCAACATCACCAGGGAGGTGCACGACCAGACCGTCGAACAGGATCTCTTCATCAAGAATCGGCAGCAGATCCATCAGGAATCCTACGCGCTCAGCGTCGTAGCGCGGCAGGTCATCGAGCAGTTCGGACGCGACTCTGCCGTCAGCGATGGCTTCCGCATTTACACGACCCTCGACGGCGAGCTACAGAAAAAGGCGGAGCAGGCGCTCCGCACGCAGCTCGCGGCAGTCGAGCGCCGGGAGGGATTCGAGGGGCCGTCGTATGCCGAGTACGACCAGCAATTCCGCGCCCACCAGCGCAAGCTCGCCGCGCCCGATGCCGGCGAGGTGGCGCCGCTGCCGGCGCCCGAATATCTGCAGGGCGCGATCGTGACCCTCGACAATGCGACGGGCGGAATCCTCACGCTGGTCGGCGGCCGGGACTTCCAGCACAGCGAGTACGACCGCGCTCTCACCTCGCAGCGCCCGCCTGGGACCGCCTTCAAACCGATCGTCTATGCCGCCGCGTTCGAGCGCGGGCTTTACCCCGGCACGGTCTTGCGGGACGAAGTTTTTGAAAATCAAAAGGTGATGATCGGCGGCACCACCGGCATCCTCGGCGAATGGGGGCCGGAGCGCGCGGACAACAAGTACGAAGGCGCGATCTCTGCGCGCACGGCGCTCGTGAAATCGAAGAACGGTGCGACCGTCCGCCTTGGCATGATGACCGGCCTCGAGCGCCTCATCCCGCTGGCCAAGGAAGCCGGGATCGAGAGCCCGCTCCGCCCTTTCCCGGCGACTTACCTCGGCAGCAGCGAGGTCACGCTCATGGAGCTGACCGACGCGTACACGCTTTTCCCAAATCTCGGAGTGCGGCCGGAAAAGCCTTTCATCATCGACCGCATCGAATCCAAGGACGGCATGGTCGTGTATCAAGGCCACACCCCGATGAAGCGCGTGCTGAAGCCGACGACCGCTTACGAAGTCCACTCCTGCCTCTCCGAAGTGCTCGACCGCGGCACCGCGGAGAAGACCTTCACCGAACTCGGCCTCAAACGCTTTCCACTCGGCGGCAAGACGGGGACGGCCTACAACTTCACCGACACCTGGTTCGTCGGGTACTCCAGCGCCGTGACCTGCGGCGTGTGGGTTGGCTTCGACAAGCCCCGCACGATCTATCGCGGCGCCTTTAGCAACGAAGTCGCGCTCCCGATCTGGGTGGATGTGATGAAGGCGACCTTTGCCAGCTACAAGGCGCAGGACATCCCGGAACCGAAAGGTCTCATCAAGTGCGAGGTCTGCTCCGCCTCAGGCCTGCTGGCGACCGACAAATGCGTCGAGACCGCGCAGAATGGCGCGACCGGTGAGACGCTCGAACGCCGCACCACTTACTACGAGATGTGTACCGAGGAGCAGGCGCCGAAGGTGGGCTGCGACGTCCATGGCGGCGGCACCCCGGCGAGTTTCGTAAAGGTGATCCCGAGCACCGAGTGGCCCCGCGCTTCCCTCGCGGTGAATCTCTCCGCGCGCACGCCGGTCGCACTCACCGGGCCCACCGTGGTGGGCGACGATCCCTACCAGTCCAGCCAGGCGATCTCGAACCTGATCGCGATGAAGAACCTCAATGGTCAGATGGCGCCGGTGCAAAGCTCGACGGCGATCCCGACCCTGCCGGAGGGCCCCGCGGAACCGAACGAGCCCGAAGTCCGCCGGGCCGAGCCGGTGCGCCCCCTCGAGCAAGCCGGGGCGGTGCAGACCATCGAGACCGTGATCAAGATCGCCCCGCCGCCGCCGGTGGAATTCTGACGCGGCTGTAGCGCGAGTGTGCCGTCAGGCCACTCGCTATTCTGGCGCTCGAACCGGGAAAAGCGAGTGGCCTCACGGCACACTCGCTCTACGCGCTCAGGGATTGACGAAAATCTTCTCGCAACTCGGGTCGATGACTTGCGAGCCGGGCGGAATGCCGCGCACGTCGATGACGTGGTAAGGCCGGTAGGGGCTGCGCACGAACCCCCGCTGATTGGTCAGATTGCCCACGGGGTAGCGCGTATTGCCGCGGTAGCCGCCGGCATCGTAGTAGCCGCGCTCGTAGGAATCTTCGCGCTGCCGCTGCACGAGCT